>JAZRHF010000111.1:0-18869 GCA_045644565.1 Clostridia bacterium
CACCGCCGTAAACCTTTTTAACGATGGCTTCAATTTTATCTTCAATTGTTCCATCAAGCTCATAAGAGAAGGTAAAGTCGCCCTTTTCTTCTTCGCAGAGACGCACAACTTCTTTTGCAAGCTCTTCTCCACCCTTTCCGCCTTCTGCCCATACTGTTGAAAGCACGGTGTTAACGGAAAGTTCACGACACTTATTAATTATGAAATCAATTTCCTTATCTGTGTCTGTGGGGAAACGGTTGATTGCAACAACACAGGGAAGCTTGTAAACATTTTTAATGTTTGAAACGTGGCGTAAAAGATTGGGAATACCTTTTTCAAGAGCTTCGATGTTCTCTGTTGCAAGTTCTGTTTTAAGAAGTCCGCCGTGCATTTTAAGTGCACGAACAGTTGCAACCATAACAACCGCATCGGGTGTCAAACCTGCCATACGGCACTTGATATCAAGGAACTTTTCTGCACCAAGATCGGCACCGAAACCTGCTTCGGTAACTGTGTAGTCACCCATTTTAAGAGCGAGCTTTGTTGCCATTACGCTGTTACAGCCGTGTGCAATGTTTGCAAAAGGTCCGCCGTGAACAAAAGCAGGAGTTCCTTCCAATGTCTGTACAAGGTTGGGCTTAATTGCATCCTTCAAGAGTGCTGTCATAGCACCTGCTGCCTTTAAGTCACCTGCTGTTACGGGCTTATTATCATAAGTATAACCAACGATAATTCTTGCAATTCTTTCCTTAAGGTCGGTAATTGAAGAAGACAAGCATAAAACTGCCATAATTTCACTTGCAACGGTGATGTCAAAACCGTCTTCACGGGGCATACCGTTTGCCTTACCGCCCATACCGTCAACGATAAAACGAAGCTGACGGTCATTCATATCAACACAACGCTTCCAGGTTATTCTTCTGGGGTCGATGCCAAGGATATTTCCCTGCTGAATGTGATTATCAAGCATTGCCGCAAGAAGGTTATTTGCCGCACCGATTGCATGGAAGTCACCCGTAAAGTGAAGGTTTATATCCTCCATGGGAACAACCTGTGCATAGCCGCCGCCTGCAGCTCCTCCCTTTACCCCGAAAACGGGGCCAAGGGAAGGCTCACGAAGTGCTACTGTTACGTTTTTGCCGATTCTGGAAAGTCCGTCTGCAAGACCGATTGTGGTTGTGGTTTTACCCTCGCCCGCAGGAGTGGGAGTAATTGCAGTAACCAGAATAAGCTTGCCGTCCTTTTTATCGGTTTCATTGATTAAGGCAGGATCAATTTTAGCCTTATAACGGCCGTAGGTTTCAAGATATTTCTCGTCTACATCCGCCTTTTTTGCTATCTCTGAAATGTGCTGCATTTCGCAGCTCTGTGCTATTTCTATATCGGATTTATATTCCATGAAAAAGCCTCCTTATTTGAAGTAGCGAACTGCCGCTTCAAACATTTTTATTTCGTAGTTACCGGGTACGTTCTTATAAAGACCGTTGCCGATTCTTTCGCTGTGTCCCATCTTACCGAACACTCTGCCGTCGGGTGATGTGATACCCTCTATTGCAAAAGCGGAGTTATTGGGATTAAATAATATGTTATCTGTTGCATTTCCTTCAAGATCAACATACTGTGTTGCAATCTGTCCGTTTGCCGCCAAAGACTTTATAAGCTCATCGCTTGCTAAAAATCTTCCTTCACCGTGAGAAATCGGAACGTTGTAAACTTCTCCAACCTCTGTAAGTGCAAGCCAGGGAGATTTATTTGAAGCAATCTTTGTTCTTACAATTCTTGACTGGTGACGTGCAATTGTGTTGAATGTAAGTGTGGGGCAATTTTCGTCTGTATCTATAATCTTACCGTAGGGCACCAAGCCAAGCTTTATAAGTGCCTGGAAGCCGTTACAGATACCTGCCATAAGACCGTCTCTCTTTTCAAGAAGCTCTGTTACTTCGTCCTTAACGATGGCATTTCTGAAGAATGCAGTAATAAACTTACCGCTTCCGTCAGGCTCGTCACCGCCGGAGAATCCGCCGGGAATGAAGATAATCTGGCTTTCCTTTGTCTTTTTCGCAAAGTCTTCCGTGCTTCTCTTAATGCCGTCGGCAGAAAGGTTATTGATTACGAAAATTTCAGGCTCTGCTCCTGCATCACGAAGTGCCTTTGCAGTATCAAATTCGCAGTTTGTTCCGGGGAACGCAGGAATCAATACCTTGGGCTTTGCACACTTAAATGCAGTTTTATATCTTTCATTTGCCTTAAAGGAGAAGTTTTCGTACTTCTTGCCTTCTGTCTTTATGTTACAGCTGAAGATGGGCTCTAATTTTTCTTCGTAAAGCTTAAGAAGCTCATCTGTTGAAACTGCTTCGCCATTGAAGCTTACCTTGTTATCGCAGGTTACGAAACCAAGTGTTTCCTCCATATAGGAATCGTCTGTTACTTCAACGATAAATGAGCCGTAGGAATATCCGAAAATGTCAGAAAGATTAATACCGTCTTCAAACTTAAAGCCGAAGCCGTTACCGAAGCCCATTTTCATAACAGCTTCTGCCACACCGCCGAAGCAAGGTGTGTAAATAGCCTTTGCCTTGCCGGATCTTACAAGGGCTGTTACCTTTTCAAATACGGAAAGTAAGGATTCTGTCCTGGGAAGGTTATTTTTGTCAAGCTCTGCCTTTAAGTGAATAACTCTGTTTCCTGCTTCCTTAAATTCGGGGGAAACAATATCGTTAACATTTGCAGTTGTAACTGCGAAGGAAACAAGTGTGGGAGGAACATCAAGACTTTCAAAGCTTCCGCTCATAGAGTCCTTACCGCCTATTGCACCGATTTTTAATTCCTTCTGTGCCTTAAATGCACCAAGAAGTGCCGCTAAAGGCTGACCCCAGCGCTTTGCATCCTTACCGAGTCTCGGGAAATATTCCTGGAAGGTAAGATATACATCATTAAAGGATGCACCGGATGCAATTAACTTTGATACGGATTCTACTACCGCAAGGTAAGCACCGTGATAGGGGCTCTTTTCGGTAATGAAGGGATTGTATCCCCAAGCCATAAGTGAGCAATCATCGGTATGCTTTTTCTCAACGGAAATTTTCTGTACCATTGCCTGAGCGGGAGTAAGCTGATTTTTACCGCCGAAGGGCATAATTACTGTACCTGCACCGATTGTGGAGTCAACACGCTCGGAAAGTCCGCGCTTTGAGCATACGTTAAGGTCTGCTGCCAAAGCCTTTAAGTTATCGGTAAAGTTACCTTCTACCGCCTTATCCTCATATACTCCCTTTACGCAAACTGCATCAATGTGCTTTTCTGCACCGTTGGAGTTTAAGAATTCTCTCTTGATATCGCAAATCTTTTTGCCGTTCCAAACCATTGTAAGACGCATATCGTCTGTTACTGTTGCAACGGGACAAGCCTGAAGGTTTTCCTTTTCGGCAAGAGCCAAGAATGCTTCAACATTTTCCTTTTCAAGAACAACAGCCATTCTCTCCTGAGATTCGCTTATTGCAAGTTCTGTTCCGTCAAGTCCTTCGTATTTCTTCGGAACCTTGTTAAGGTCGATGAAAAGACCGTCTGCAAGTTCACCGATTGCAACGGAAACACCGCCTGCACCAAAGTCGTTACAACGCTTGATCATACGACTTGCTTCTTTATTTCTGAAAAGTCTTTGAAGCTTTCTTTCTTCGGGAGCATTACCCTTCTGAACTTCTGCACCACAGCTTTCCAGGGATTCAACTGTGTGGGACTTGGAGGAGCCTGTTGCACCGCCGCATCCGTCACGGCCGGTAGAACCGCCAAGTAAGATTACAACATCCCCTGCATCGGGTCTTTCACGGCGTACGTTTTCTTCGGGAGCAGCCGCAATAACCGCACCGATTTCCATTCTCTTTGCCGCATAACCGTCGTGATAAAGCTCGTCAACAATACCTGTTGCAAGACCAATCTGGTTACCGTAGGATGAATAGCCTGCCGCCGCAGTTGTAACAATCTTTCTCTGGGGAAGCTTACCCTTAAGAGTTTCGGAAAGAGGCTTTAAGGGATCTGCCGCACCGGTTACACGCATAGCACCGTATACATAGCTTCTGCCGGAAAGCGGGTCTCTTATAGCACCGCCTATGCAGGTTGCCGCACCACCGAAGGGTTCGATTTCCGTGGGATGGTTATGAGTTTCGTTTTTGAAGAGTAAGAGCCAGGGCTCGGATACTCCGTCAACGGTAACGTCAATTTTAACGGTACAAGCATTGATTTCTTCGGATTCGTCAAGTTTTTCAAGCATTCCGTTTTTACGAAGATGCTTAACCGCAAGAGTTGCAATATCCATAAGGCAAACGGGCTTTGTTCTGCCAAGTTCCTTACGAGTTTTTATATATTCATCATAAGCTTCTTTAAGAAGTTCATCTTCAAAGCTTACGTTGTCTATAATAGTACCAAAGGTTGTGTGACGGCAATGGTCAGACCAGTAGGTATCAATCATTCTGATTTCTGTGATTGTGGGGTTTCTCTTTTCGGAAACGAAATAATCACGGCAGAATCTTATATCGTCAATGTCCATTGCAAGACCGTATTCTGCGATAAAATTCTTAAGTCCATCTTCGTCAAGCTCTGTAAAGCCATCCAAAACCTTAACCTCTGTGGGGATTTCAAAATCTGTCTTTAAGGTTTCTGCCTTTTCCAATGAAGCTTCTCTTGATTCAACGGGATTAATAACATATTTCTTGATTTCGTCAATTTCAGCTTCTGTAAGATTTCCCGAAAGAGCGTAAACCTTTGCTGTTTTAACAGTAGGTCTTTCGCCGCAGGAGATAATCTGAATACACTGAGATGCAGAGTCCGCTCTCTGGTCAAACTGACCGGGAAGGGGCTCTACTGCGAAAACTGTGTAACCGGAAAAATCCATTTCCTCTGCCACATCGTCAAGCTGAGGCTCGGAAAATACAGTTTTCTTCGCGTATTCAAAAAGCTCTTTATCAATATTTTCCGCATCATAACGGTTTATGACACGAACATCTGTAAGATTTTTTATTCCAAGGAAGGTTACAACATCAGAAAGAAGCGCTTTAGCTTCGTTTGCAAGATGTTTCTTTTTTTCAACATATACTCTGTAAACCATTTTCTTCCTCCGTTTATTTAATAGCCTTAAGGGCTCTTTGTCCTATATCGTTTCTGTAATATGCATTATCAAAGCTTATCTTTTTAACAAGACCGTAAGCCTTTTCGATAGCGCCCTCTAAATTTTCATCTGTTGCGGTTGCGCCAAGCACTCTTCCGCCGTTTGTGAGTAAGTCACCGTCTTTAAGAAGAGCACCTGCAACATAAACGTTATCACGGATTTCTTCGGGAATATCCATCTTAAAGCCCTTTTCATAGCTTTCGGGATAGCCCTTTGATGCCATAATTACACAACAAGCACTTCCGCTGCTGAATTTAACTTCTGTTTCGGAAAGCTTTTCTTCCGTTACTGCCTTCATAACGGTAAGTAAATCAGATTCCATCAAGGGAAGAACAACCTGTGTTTCGGGATCACCGAAACGGCAGTTGTATTCAATTACTTTAGGACCGTTTTCTGTGAGCATAAGTCCGAAGTAAAGACAGCCCTTAAATGTTCTGCCCTCAGAATTCATAGCATTCATTGTGGGAAGGAAAATTGTTTCCATACACTCTTTTGCTATTTCCTCGGTATAGTAGGGATTGGGAGCAACAGTACCCATACCGCCTGTGTTAAGACCGGTATCGTTATCCCCTGCCCTCTTATGGTCCATTGAAGAAACCATGGGCTTTACACATTTTCCGTCGGTAAATGCAAGAACGGAAACCTCGGGGCCGGTAAGAAATTCTTCGATAACAATATTATCACCGCTTTTACCGAAAACCTTATCCTCCATCATGGACTTAACGGCATCCTTTGCTTCTTCACGGGTCATAGCGATAATTACGCCTTTACCGAGGGCAAGACCGTCAGCCTTTATAACCGTGGGAATGGGCGCCGTATCAAGATAAGAAAGTGCCGCATTCATATCTGAAAATACTTCGTACTGTGCTGTGGGAATAGAGTATTTCTTCATTAAGTTTTTGGAGAAAACCTTGCTTCCCTCAATTATTGCCGCCTTTGCTTCGGGACCGAAGCAAGGAATTCCCACCTTGTTTAATGCATCAACTGCACCGAGTACAAGAGGATCATCGGGAGCAACAACAGCATAGTCAATTTTTTCTGCCACAGCAAATTCAACGATTTTGTCAATATCCTTTGCACCGATGTCAACCAATGTAGCATCACCTGCCATTCCGCCGTTTCCGGGAAGTGCAAAGATTTTTTCAACATCTTTATTTTCTTTTAATTTTTTAATTATGGCGTGTTCTCTTCCTCCACCGCCAACAACCATTAATTTCATATTTATCCCTCCGTTATCAGTGGTGGAAAAGTCTCATTCCTGTAAACGCCATTACCATATCATACTTATTGCAGGTAGAAATTACAACATCATCACGGATGGAACCGCCGGGCTCTGCAATGTAGGAAACACCGCTTCTCTTTGCTCTTTCAATGTTGTCATCAAAGGGGAAGAATGCATCGGAACCTAATGCAACACCTGTGATTGTATCAAGATATGCTCTAATTTCTGCATCTGTAAGGGGTTCGGGCTGAGAAGTGAAATACTTCTGCCAGTTACCTTCTGCACAAACATCTTCTTCATTTCTGTTGATATAGCCGTCAATTACGTTGTCTCTGTCAGCTCTTCCAAGGTCAGCTCTGAAGGGAAGGTTTAATACCTTATCATACTGACGCATATGCCATGTATCAGCCTTGGAACCTGCAAGACGTGTGCAGTGAATTCTTGACTGCTGACCTGCACCAACGCCGATTGCCTGACCCTGATATGCATAGCAAACGGAGTTTGACTGTGTATATTTAAGGGTAATTAATGCAATTATAAGGTCACGCTTTGCTCCCGAGGGAAGTTCCTTATTATCGGTTACGATGTTTGAAAGAAGTTCTTCATCAATTTTGAAGTTGTTTCTTCCCTGCTGGAAGGTTATACCGTAAACTTCCTTTGTTTCAATTTCAGCAGGAACATAGGAAGGATCGATTTTTACGATATTATAGCCGCCTTTTCTCTTTGTTTTTAATATTTCAAGGGCTTCATCTGTATAGCCGGGCGCTATAACACCGTCGGAAATTTCTCTCTGAATAAGCTTTGCGGTTGTTACGTCGCAAACGTCCGAAAGTGCAACCCAGTCACCGAAGGAGCACATTCTGTCTGTACCTCTTGCTCTTGCATAAGCACAAGCAAGGGGGGACTCATCAAGACCTTCGATATCGTCAACAAAGCAAGCCTTTTTAAGCTTTTCGGGAAGGATTTCTCCAACTGCTGCGCTTGTGGGGCTTACGTGCTTAAAGCTTGTAGCTGCAGGAAGACCAAGCGCTTCCTTTAATTCCTTAACAAGCTGATAGCTGTTAAATGCATCAAGGAAGTTTATATAGCCGGGCTTTCCGTTTAATATTTCGATGGGAAGATTTGATCCGTCTTTCATATATATTTTAGAAGGCTTCTGATTGGGGTTACAACCGTATTTAAGTTCAAATTCGTTCATTTTAATACCCTCACTTATTTTTATTAATTATAATATCTTCTGTCTTTCCGCATTCCAAGCAAACTGTTCTTACGAAAAGAGATACTTTGTTATCTTCGTTAAGATTTGCCCATACAAGGTCAGCAAGCTCCTTCGCTGTATTGGGAAGCTCAACCTCTTCAGGCTCACCGTAGAATGAAGGAATGGGATTACCGTCACACTTATAGGTGTGGATAAAGTGACCTATTCCCTTTCTCATTTTGTAGTTATAGAAAAATCTGTTACATACTTCGGGATTTCCGTTTGCACTCTTTAAGATTGACATTTTGTATGTAAAGTCATTGTCGCCATAGTAAAGTGCGCCCGAAATACGGGGTGTGAAGTTAGGAGCATCAGGCTCAAACTCTCTTGTCATAAGAGCATCCTCAAAGCTCTTTCCTTCCTTCATAAAATCATAAATTGTGTTGGTCTGATCACCGTTTGTGATAATGTCGCAACCGGGAAGTGCAAGATAGGGATTATAAATAATCAGGCTGGGATCGGAAAGCTTTGATTCATCAAAAGCTTTTGTTCTCATACCGCCCTCGAAGCTTTCAAAAACTCTGTTTCTGGAGTTTTCGCTTCGTCCCATAATAAAATATGCAATCATTGCCTGCTTTCCGTCAGCGGATGTACCTATTACAATACCGCGTCCGGGATATGTATTTTCAGATAAAAGTTTTGATAAATCAAATAAAGCCATTTTTATACCTCCAACTCACTTGCTACTTTTTCAACAGAAAGAGGAAGGATTTTCCACTCTGCCTCTTCCATAACTCTCTTTTGCAGAACTTCGGGTGTGTCCCCTTCTTTGATTTCCACAGCTTTCTGCATAATAATTTTTCCGCCGTCGGGAATTTCGTTTACGAAATGTACTGTTGCTCCCGTCACCTTAACGCCGTAGGAAAGCGCTGCTTCGTGAACGTGCAATCCATAGTATCCTTCTCCGCAGAAGGAAGGAATTAATGACGGATGAACATTTATAATTCTTTCGGGATATTTCTTGGTAAAGCTTTCGCTTAAAATTACCATAAAGCCCGCAAGAACGATTATGTCAATTTTCTTTTCCGTAAGAAGATTAACTATTGCTTCTTCAAAAGCTTCCTTGGAATCAAAATTCTTTTTTTCAATAACCGCTGTTTCAACGGAAGAATTTTTCGCTCTCGTAAGAGCATAGGCGTCTGCCTTGTTTGAAATAACAAGGCAGATTTCGCCGCTTTTTATAATACCGTCTCTCTGGGCATCAAGGAGTGCCTGAAGATTTGTTCCTCCCCCTGAAACCAAAACTGCAATTCTTTTTTTCAAAAAAATCATCCTTACATTATGATTTTATCTTCGGATTTTACGATTTCTCCGATGATGTATGCATCAATGCCTTCTGCCTTAAGCACAGAAAGAGCCTTGTCGGCATCTTCCTTTGCAACAACGATGCTCATACCAACGCCCATATAGAAGGTGTTGAACATATCGTGCTCGGAAATCCCGCCCTTTTCCTGCAAGAGCTTGAAGATGGGAAGAACCTTAACTGCACTCTTATCAATTTTCGCACCGAATCCGTCGGGAATACTTCTCGGAATGTTTTCATAGAAGCCACCGCCGGTAATGTGGGAAATTGCTCTTACCTTAACAGCATCAATTAACGCCAATACAGGCTTTACATAAATTTTTGTAGGTGTTAAAAGTGTTTCACCAAGGCTCTTTCCGCCAAGAGCTTCCAAAGGTTCTTTAAGGTCAACGTTTTCAACATCGAATACCTTTCTTACAAGAGAAAAACCATTTGAGTGAACACCGCTTGAAGGAAGGGCTATTACAACGTCCCCTTCTTCCATGGTTTTATTATCAATTATCTTATTCTTGTCAACAACACCTGTGGAATATCCTGCAAGGTCATATTCGTCAACGGGATAGAAACCGGGCATTTCAGCAGTTTCACCGCCGATTAATGCTGCACCTGACTGAACACATCCTTCTGCAACACCCTTAACGATGTCTGCAATTCTTTCGGGAATATTCTTTCCGCAAGCGATATAGTCAAGGAAGAATAAGGGCTTTGCACCGCAACAAATAATGTCGTTTACACACATTGCAACACAGTCGATACCAACTGTGTCGTGCTTGTCCATAAGGAAAGCGATTTTTAATTTTGTACCAACGCCGTCTGTACCGCTAACGAGTACGGGCTTTGTGATACCCTCAAGATCAAGTTCGAAAAGACCGCCGAAGCCGCCTACATCGGAGCATACACCCTTTGTCATTGTTTTTGCGATGTGGCTTTTCATAAGCTCAACCGCTTTATAACCTGCCGTAATATCTACACCTGCTGCTGCATAGCTGTCGGATTTTGATTTCATATTCATTTTAATTACTCCTTTCCGTTCCAACAATAAGTACATAATTTACAAGGCTCTAAGCCTATTGCTTTTATAAGTCCTTCCAGGGACTGGAATTCAAGTGATGCGAAGTTGAATTTTTCGCAAATTTTCTTTCTTAACGCTTTTCCTCTTTCGGTAGAAAAGTCGCTGTATTCTTCAATGTACTTCTCTCCCTCTTCTCCCTCAAGCTCTAAAATTATGTTTCTTGCAATAAGGTCATAATCTCCTGTTCCTCTTGAGAAATTAAGGAATTTACATCCGTACATTATAGGCGGGCAGGCAGAGCGCATATGAACTGCCTTTGCGCCGTTTTCATAAAGAAATTCAACGGTTTCACGAAGCTGTGTTCCTCTTACAATGGAGTCGTCTACGAACATCAGGCTCTTATCCTTAATAAGCTCGTGAACGGGAATCTGCTTCATTTTAGCAACCTTTTCTCTCTCCTTCTGCTTTGCGGGAGTAAAGCTTCTCGCCCAGGTGGGAGTGTATTTTATAAAAGGTCTTGCAAAGGAGATTCCGCTTTTATTTGCATAGCCTATGGCGTGGGGCGTTCCCGAATCCGGAATACCGCAGACAAAGTCAACGCCGTCGGCATTTTTAAGCATTTCATCGTTTTCAGCCATTATTTCGCCGTTTTTATAACGCATCGCTTCAACGTTTATTCCCTCATAGCTTGTGGCAGGATAGCCGTAATAGCTCCAGAGGAAAGTACATATCTTCATTTCGTCCCTTGCAGGAGACAAAACCTCAATGCCGTCGGGTGAAATTTCAACGATTTCACCGGGTCCAAGCTCCCTCTCGTCCACATAGCCAAGCTTTTTATAGGCAAAGGATTCAAAGGATACACAGAATCCGTCTTCCGACTTTCCTATCTGTACGGGCAGTCTTCCCATTTTGTCTCTGGCTGCAATAATCTTACCGTCGTTTTTAAGAAGGAGGAGCGATGCCGTTCCTTCAATAACATTCTGTGCGTGAAGGATTCCTTCAACCAGGGTTTCTTTCTGTCCGATTAACGATGCAACGATTTCAATTGAGTTTACATTTCCGTTGGTCATTATGGTGAAATGTCCGCCGCGTTCATTTAAATATTTTTCAATTATTTCATCAGCGTTGTTTATTCTTCCTATCATGGAAAGAGCATAGGTTCCCGCCTCTGACCTTATCAAAAGAGGCTGGGGATCCTGATCTGAAATACAGCCGATTGCCGCATTTCCTTCCATTTCATCAAATATATCTTCAAACTTTGTTCTGAAGGGTGAATTTTCAATGTTGTGAATGTCTCGCTGAAGACCTTTATTTATGTCGTAAGCCGCCATACCTCCGCGTTTTGTACCGAGGTGCGAATGATAGTCTGTTCCGAAAAACACGTCGCTTATGGCATCACACTTTTTGGTAGCTCCGAAAAAACCGCCCATAAAACTTCTCCTTTAGCTTATTTATTCATTTCTGCAGCAAGTGCTCTATCCTTTTCCAATACCTTTTCGGCATCAATTCTTCTCTTTTCGTCAAGCTTTGATGCCAAATCTTTATCTTCAACTGCGATAATCTGTGCCGCAAGGAGTGCCGCATTACCTGCACCGTTTATGGCAACGGTTGCAACGGGAATACCGGTGGGCATCTGAACTGTGGATAAAAGTGCATCCATACCGTCAAGATTTGAACTCTTGCAGGGGATTCCGATTACGGGAAGAGTTGTATTTGCCGCAATTGCACCGGCAAGATGTGCTGCCATACCTGCAGCCGCAATGATTGCTCCAAATCCGTTTTCTCTTGCATTTACTGCAAAGTCTCTTGCTTCAACAGGAGTTCTGTGAGCAGAATAGATGTGTATTTCAAAGGGGATTCCCAAAGAATCCAGCATATCTGTCGCTTTTTTTACGATAGGAAGGTCTGAGTCGCTTCCCATTATAATTCCAACTTTTTTCATAATTTAATACCTCTGTTTCCTAAAAATAAGCCTTAAATTAAGTCAAAAAGGCACACTTTCCCTTAAGGATAGTGTGCCCAGACGGTCGGCTCTAAAGCTTCCTGCTCCCCGGTGGTAACCCACCAAATCCGTCAGTTACAGGAATTTTTTTATACGAATATTTTAGCATAAAAAGCCATTTATGTCAAGACACACGTCTTATAGATTGCCGCAAGGTAAGGTTAAAAATTCCGCCTTACTTTACGCTGGGGCTCGCTTCCTTCTGAATAACGTCGTGTGCGCCGCCTTCAATGATACTTGTGGAGCTTACAAGGGTAAGCTTTGCCTTTTCCTGAAGTTCGGGAATTGTGAGCGCTCCGCAGTTACACATTGTGGACTTAACCTTGCTTAAGGAAAGTGCCACATTGTCCTTTAAGCTTCCTGCATAAGGAACGTAGGAATCAACGCCTTCTTCAAAGGAAAGCTTCTTATCTCCGCCGAGGTCATATCTCTGCCAGTTTCTTGCACGTGCAGATCCTTCGCCCCAGTATTCCTTATAATATGTTCCGCCGATGCTTACTTTGTTTGAGGGGCTTTCGTCAAATCTCGCGAAATATCTTCCGAGCATTACGAAGTCCGCACCCATTGCAAGAGCAAGTGTGATGTGGTGGTCATAAACGATACCGCCGTCGGAGCAAACAGGAATATAAACGCCCTTTTCCTTGAAGTACTCGTCTCTCGCCTTGCAAACCTCTATTAAAGCGGTTGCCTGACCGCGGCCGATACCCTTTGTTTCTCTTGTGATACAGATAGAACCGCCGCCGATACCAACCTTGATAAAGTCAGCACCGCAGTCAGCCAAAAATCTGAAGCCTTCTGCATCAACTACGTTACCTGCGCCAACCTTAACGTCGTCGCCGTAGTGTTCTCTTATCCATTCGATGGTAAGCTTCTGCCATTCGGAGAAACCTTCTGAAGAGTCGATACATAACACGTCTGCACCTGCTTCAACAAGTGCGGGAACTCTTTCTGCAAAGTCTCTTGTATTTATACCTGCACCAACAACATAGCGCTTTGATGCATCAAGTAATTCATTGGGATTTTTCTTATGTGTATCATAGTCCTTACGGAATACGAAATAGCAAAGCTTTCCTTCGTCATTTATAATGGGAAGGGAATTAAGCTTGTTATCCCAGATGATGTCGTTTGCTTCTTTTAATGTTGTGCCTTCCTTTGCCCAGATGAGCTTTTCAAAGGGAGTCATAAATTCGGAAACCTTTGTGGAAGGATCCATTCTTGATACTCTGTAATCTCTGCCTGTAACAATACCGAGAAGCTTGCCTTCGCTTGTTCCGTCCTCTGTTACAGCAACGGTGGAGTGACCTGTCTTTTCCTTTAATGCAACAACTTCAGCCAAAGTTGCATCGGGGCTTATGTTGGAATCACTCTTTACAAAGCCTGCCTTATGATTTTTCGCTCTTTTAACCATTGCAGCCTCGTCTTCAATTGTCTGTGAACCGTAAATGAAGGATACGCCGCCTTCAGTTGCAAGAGCAACGGCAAGTCTGTCGCCTGATACGGACTGCATGATTGCAGATACCATGGGAATGTTCATGGCAATTTTAGGTTCTTCCCCCTTCTTAAACTTTACAAGGGGAGTTTTAAGACTTACATTGGCAGGAATGCAGTCACTTCCGGAATAACCGGGGATTAAAAGATACTCATTAAAGGTATGTGAGGGTTCGTTAATAAATGTAGCCATTTTCTTTCTCCTTTACTGTGCTTTAGTTTCGCAGTATATACAGCGATAAATATTTTCTTCTCTGTCTGTAAGCTTAAATATATGGTCAAGCTCCTGCTCAACACTTGTTATGCATCTGGGGTTTTTACACTTTATAACATTTTTAAGTGTTTCGGGCATTGCAATGGTTTTCTTTTCCACAAGCTTTCCGCCCTTTATAATATTAACTGTAACACCGGGGTCAACATAGCCTATAACATCTAAATTGAAATCAATGTCGGCGTCAACCTTTATGATGTCTTTTTTACCGAGCTTTTTGCTCGTTACATTTTTGATGATTGCAACAGAGGCATCTATTTCGTCAAGCTTCAAAAGCTCATAAAGCTTCATTCCCCTGCCCTTTGTGATGTGGTCTATTACAATTCCGTTGTTTATAGAATCTATATTCATTTTCCCGCCTCCTCAAGAAGCATAAGAATTAATGCCATTCTCATAATTTTTCCGTTAAACACCTGCTTGAAATAGCACGCTCTGGGGTCTGAATCAATAGCAACAGCAATTTCGTTCACTCTCGGGAGAGGATGCATTATGCAAAGGTCTTCCTTTGCATTAGAAAGCTTTCCGGGTTCTAAAATATAGCTGTCCTTAAGTCTTAAATAGTCTTCCTCGTTAAAGAATCTTTCCTTCTGTACTCTTGTCATATAAAGAATATCAAGAGAAGGCATTGCATCTTCAAGGCTCTTTGTTTCAACGTATTCTATGCCCTTTTTATCAAGAACATCTTTCTTTACGTATCCGGGAAGCTTAAGCTCATCGGGAGCTATCAGCACAATCTTTATACCTTCATAACGTGCGAGAGCATTTATAAGGGAATGTACTGTTCTTCCGAACTTAAGGTCTCCGCAAAAGCCAACGGTAAGATTGTTTATTCTTCCCTTTTCCCTCTTTATTGTAAGAAGGTCCGCAAGGGTCTGTGTGGGATGATTGTGTCCGCCATCACCTGCATTTATAACAGGAATTGATGCGTTGTTTGCCGCCACAAGGGGTGCCCCTTCTTTAGGATGACGCATAGCTATTATATCGGCATAACAGCTTATTACCTTTGCGGTATCCGCCACGCTTTCACCCTTTGAAGAAGATGTGTTCTGTGCATCGGAAAATCCTATTACGTTTCCGCCAAGCTCTATCATGGCTGCTTCAAAACTCAATCTTGTTCTTGTTGAAGGTTCAAAAAACAGTGTAGCAAGTTTTTTCCCCTTACACTTTTCAGAATACTTGGAAGGATTTTTTATAATATCATCCGCAGTTTCCAAAAGTGCCTCTATTTCTTCCGTTGTCAAATCCAGTATGTCGATAAGACTTCTCAAGCTAAGCTCCTCCTTTTTACGAATTTAAGTTTAATTATTTCTTCTTTATCCACCTTTCGTCGGAAGGGTTATCTCTGAAAGCGATAAGCTTTTTGATATCTTCTTCCTTAATATAGTTTTCTTCTGCCGCAACGTGTGCGATTACGTCAAAGTTTGTGAGGCTTATGTTTTTAACATCAGCTTCTGCCAAACGGTCAAGTCCCTTCTTCATACCGTAAGTGAAAATGCTTACGATACCGAGAACTTCTGCTCCTGCTTCACGAAGCACGTTTACAACTTCGATAACGCTTCCGCCTGTTGAAATAAGGTCTTCAACAACTACAACCTTCTGACCTTTCTCAAGCTTACCTTCGATCTGGTTCTGTCTTCCGTGGTCCTTTGCACCGGAACGAACATAACCCATAGGAAGTCCCATTAAATGAGCTGTGATTGCAGCGTGTGCAATACCTGCTGTTGATGTACCCATTAAAACTTCAACTTCGGGATAGTTTTCCTTTATAAGCTTTGCAAGGCCTTCTTCAACGTCAGTTCTTACTTTAGGAGCAGTAAGAGTAAGACGGTTATCGCAATATACAGGGCTCTTAATTCCGCTTGCCCATGTAAAGGGCTCCTCGGGACGGAAGAATACTGCTTTTATTGAAAGCAAATCTTTTGCAATTAATTTTTCCATTATATATACATCCTTTCTGTTAATCAACAAATTCAGCTATACATCTCTCGTATGCTGCAACCGGGTCTTCTGCCGCGGTTATGGGACGGCCCACAACTATGTAGTCACTTCCGATTTTCTTTGCTTCTGCGGGAGTCATAACTCTCTTCTGATCGCCGATGTCACCGTCTGCAAAACGAACACCGGGAGTTACTGTAAGGAACTTCTCTCCGCAGGTTTTATGTACCTTTTCAGCTTCCAAGGGAGAACATACAACACCGTCAAGTCCTGCAATTTCTGCATTTTTCGCATAGTGCATAACAACCTTGTCGATAGGTTCCTTAATTAAAAGGTCATTTTCCATTCTTTCCTGGTCTGTTGATGTAAGCTGAGTTACCGCAATAAGCAAGGGTCTTGTTCCGTCGGGACGGGTAAGTCCTTCAATTGCCGCTTCCATCATGGAAATTGTTCCTGCCGCATGAAGATTTGTCATATCAACATCAAGACGGGACAACACATTCATGGATTTTTTAACAGTGTTCGGAATATCGTGAAGCTTTAAGTCAAGGAAAATCTTATGTCCTCTTTTCTTGATTTCCTTTACGATTTCGGGGCCTTCTGCATAGAAAAGCTCCATTCCTATTTTAACGAAGGGTTTTCTTCCGCTGAATTTGTCTAAAAATTCAAATGTCTGTTCCTTGCTTGAAAAATCGCAGGCAATAATTACATCCTTACCCATTTTCACTCCGCCTTTCCTATTATTTCACTTAAAGAATTTATATTATATTTTTCCATTACACGGGGTAAATCGTTTATGATGTCACGGCACGCATAGGGATTTATAAGGTTTTCAGCACCAACCTCAACCGCTGTTGCACCTGCCAACATCATTTCTATTACGTCTTCGGCGCATCTTACTCCGCCCATACCGATAACGGGAATTTTCACATTCTGCGACACCTGATATACCATTCTTACCGCTACGGGGAAAATTGCAGGGCCTGAGAAACCGCCCATTTTATTTGCAATAACAAACTTCTTTGTTTTAAGGTCAATTCTTGAGCCGAGAAGTGTGTTAATTAAGCTTATTCCGTCTGCACCGGCTTCTTCGCAAGCCTTTGCGATGGAAACAATATCGGTAACATTGGGAGAAAGCTTTATAATTACGGGCTTTGTTGTAACTTTCTTAACTGCCTTAACAACTTCTGCCGCACTTTCGGGGTTTGTACCAAAGCTCATTCCTCCACCATGAACGTTGGGACAGCTTATATTTACTTCAAGCCAGCCAACTTGCTCGCACTTATCAAGCTTTTCGCAGGTGTAAGCATATTCCTCTAAAGAAAATCCGCTTACGTTTGCCATAACCTTTTTGTTAAAGCACTCTGAAAGCTTGGGAAGCTCTTCCGCTATTACCTTTTCAACACCGGGATTCTGAAGTCCAACGGCGTTTATCATACCTTCACTGCATTCTGCAATTCTGGGGGTAGGATTTCCGAATCTGGGTTCTTTTGTGGTTCCCTTAAAGGAAAATGTACCAAGTACATTTATATCGTAAAGTTCGGCAAATTCATAGCCGTAGCCAAAGGTACCGCTGGCGGGAATTACGGGGTTATCAAGAGTAATTCCCAAAAGGTTTACACTCATTTTTCCCATAATATTTCCTCCTTCTCCAAAACGGGACCGTCTTTACATATTCTCTTATAACCTGTTACTGTTTTACAGGAGCAACCCATACAAGCACCGAAACCGCAACCCATTCTCTCTTCAAAAGAGAACTGACCGCCTGTTTCTGCCGCCTTATAAATAGCCTTAAGCATAGGTTCGGGACCGCAAGTGTAAAAATAGGAATAATTTATATCCTTCATTGCATCTGTTACAAATCCCTTTATACCGTATGTGCCGTCAACTGTTGTAACAAATGTATCAGCACCAAGAGCTTTGAATTCGTTTTCACAGAATACTTCGCTCTTTGTATTGAAGCCAAGTACAACGGAAACCTTTTTACCTTCTTTTATAAGCTTCTTGCAAAGCATATATAAAGGAGGAACTCCGACACCACCGCCAAGGAGCAAAACTTCATTGCCGGATTTTGATGTGTCGTATCCGTTTCCGAGACCTGTCAAAACGTCAAGCTTTCCTTCCTTCATCTTTGCCATTTCTTCTGTACCCTTACCTACCACCTTGTATATAATGGTAAGATTGTCTCCTTCTGCATCGCACACAGAAATGGGACGACGAAGGAAAAGCCCGTCTATTTTAATATTTACAAACTGACCGGGAGATGTAATATCCGATATATCGCCCGAAAGAGTCATCTTCATTACATTATCGGTAAGTTTTATATTTTCTGTTATTTCAAGAAATACCTGTTTCATTATTGTTCTCCTTACGCATCAATTGTGGAGATTGTAAGTGTAATTTCCTCAAGTACATCAAGCAGTACTCTTACCGTGTCAAGAGATGTAAAGAGTGTTACATTATTTTCGTTTGAAGTTGTTCTGATTTCGATACCATCCTCATAATGAATACCTGAAAGAACTGCACGGGTATTAATAACATAGCTTACATAACCTGCACGAATTGCATCTAAAATTTCGGTGCTTCCTTCAGAAAGCTTTCTTAAAACCTTAGTTCTTATGCCGTTAGCCTTAAGATATTCTGCTGTTCCGATTGTTGCAACGATGTTAAAGCCCATATCATAGAAGCGCTTAACCAAAGGAAGTGCCTCTGCCTTATCTTCGTCTGCAAGAGTTACCAATACGGTACCATAGTTCTGAAGCTTCATTCCCGATGCCTGAAGTGCTTTATAAAGTGCACGATTTAACTTATCGTCATAACCGATTGCTTCACCGGTTGACTTCATTTCGGGAGAAAGGTATGCATCAAGTCCTCTTATCTTGTTAAAGGAGAACACCGGAACCTTTACATACCAACGTTTTTTCTCTGCAGGATAAATATCGAATATACCCTGTTCTTTAAGGCTCTTACCTAAAATAACTTCTGTTGCAATATCAGCAAGGCTGTAGCCTGTTGCCTTCGATAAGAAGGGAACTGTTCTTGATGAACGGGGATTTACCTCTATAATGAATACGTTGTCGTCCTTATCAACGATGAACTGAATGTTGTAAAGACCAACGATGCCTATTCCGAGTCCAAGCTTTTTCGCATAGGTAAGAATTGTACCCTTTACCTTGTCGGAAACGCTGAATGTGGGATATACGCTGATGGAGTCACCGGAGTGAACGCCTGTTCT
>JAZRHF010000112.1:0-11804 GCA_045644565.1 Clostridia bacterium
GCATCGTCAAAACGTCCGTACTGACCGGAAGCCTTTACGAGTGCTTCATCAGCGCTCATACCCTTTTTAATCATGTCCATCATCTTTCCGAGGTGAACAAACTTATAACCGATTACGCAATCGTCCTTATCAAGAGCGATGTTTGTTATGTAACCTTCAGCAAGCTCAAGATATCTAACACCCTTAGCCTTTGTAGAGAAGATTGTACCGATCTGGCTACGAAGACCCTTACCAAGGTCTTCAAGACCTGCACCGATGGGAAGACCACCTTCAGAGAAAGCTGTCTGGCTTCTTCCGTATACGATCTGGAGGAAGAGTTCTCTCATAGCTGTGTTGATAGCGTCGCAAACAAGGTCAGAGTTTAATGCCTCCAAAATTGTCTTTCCGGGAAGAATTTCGCCTGCCATTGCAGCAGAGTGAGTCATACCGGAGCATCCGCAGGTTTCAACGAGAGCTTCTTCAATTACGCCCTCCTTAACGTTAAGGGTAAGCTTACACATACCCTGCTGAGGTGCACACCAGCCTACACCGTGTGTAAGGCCGCTGATATCCTTAATTTCGGTTGCCTTTGTCCACTGTCCTTCCTGAGGAATGGGAGCAGGCTTGTGACATGCATCTTTCTTCACGATGCACATGTTTTCTACTTCGTGTGAATAATTCATGTTTATATCTCCTTTCAAAAAAATCCTATAACATTGTACCACTATGTGAAGAATTTATCAAGTAGTTTTTTAAACTTTCGTCAATATTTTTCAAAATTTACATAACTTTTGTGATTCCGTTATACACAATGCCCCTATATCCGTCAATTGTAGCCACGGTTCCCGACTTTAATACGGCTGTTGCATTGGAAACTCCCGTTACCACAGGAATATCCAAGGTCATTCCCACAATTGCCGCATGGCTTGCACTTCCGTCCACCTCGGTTATTATTCCGCTGCATTTTTTAAGTATGTCAAGCATTGCATTGGTGGTTTCACGGATAACTAAAATATTACCTTCCTTAAAGGTAGCCCTCGCCTCAGATTCGTCATCTGCCACACAAAGATTTCCGCTTGCGGCACAGTGGTTAACTCCGTTACCCTGACAAAGAACGTGGCCCACGATTTCAACCTTTACAATATTGGTTGTTCCGCTTATTCCGATAGGCACTCCGCCTGTTATAACCACAACATCTCCGCTTTCAACAATACCTGTGTCTCTTGCAAGGTCTATGGCATGGTCAAAAAGCTCATCACTTGTGGATTTCATTTCAGCTTTTACGGGAATAACACCCCAACTCATAGCAAGTTGGCGGGACACTCTATCGTCAATTACCGCCGCAATAATGGGACATTCGGGACGATATTTTGAAATCATCCTTGCGGTATGTCCGCTCTTTGTAACAGTAACAATAGCCGCCGCTTCCATATCCTGTGCCATGGTACATGCCGCATGGCTCACAGCACCGGTTACGTTTCTTGACATCTGAGCGTCCTTAAGCATGGTCTTATAGTCAATGGAGCTTTCTGTTTTCTGAACGATACTTGCCATGGCACGAACCGCCTCAACAGGATATGCCCCTACCGCACTTTCTCCCGAAAGCATGGTGGCACTTGTTCCGTCATACACCGCATTGGCAACGTCGGAAATTTCCGCTCTTGTAGGACGGGGCTTTGTAACCATAGATTCAAGCATCTGAGTTGCGGTGATGGCGATTTTACCCATCAGGAAGCACTTTCTTATAAGCATTTTCTGAATACCGGGAAGCTCTTCCATGGGAATTTCAACACCCATGTCCCCTCTTGCAACCATGATACCGTCACTGGCTTTAAGAATTTCATCAATATTTTTAACACCGTCACGATTTTCAATTTTGGCGATAATTTTTATGTACTTACCACCGTTTTGTTCAAGAATCTTTCGGATTTCATAAACATCAGAAGCGCTTCTCACAAAGGAAGCCGCAACAAAATCAACCTCTTCCTTTATACCAAATAACAAATCGTTGTAGTCCTTTTCGCTGACATAGGGCATATCAACGGTAATGCCCGGAAGATTTACACCCTTTTTATTTCCAAGAACCGCATCATTATCTGCAACGCATATAATTTCTTTTTCGTTTGTATCAATAACCTCAAGCTTTAAAAGCCCGTCATCAATTAAAACCGTGTCTCCTTTTTTAAGCTCCCTCGGAAGATTTTTATAGGTTATTGAAACTCTTTCGCTGTTTCCCACGGTTTCATCTGTTGTCAAAGTAAACTTTTGTCCCGCTTTAATTTCTGCCCTGTCTCCCTCGAAAGAGCCTGTACGAATTTCAGGACCTTTTGTATCAAGCATAATGGGCACAAAGCAACCAAGCTCTTTTCTCACCATTTTAACCTCGTCCATACGCATCTTATGATCTTCATAAGTTCCGTGGGAAAAGTTAAGACGTGCTACGTTCATACCGCTCTTTATCATTTCCTTTAATATTGCGGGGTTATCAGTTGCAGGGCCTATTGTGCAGATAATTTTCGTCTTTCGTATTTTCATAAGCATATTCCTTTCTTGGGACTGTGTTAAAATTCTGACAAAAACAAAGAGAAAAGCCAAAGGCTTTTCTCTTTATTTTTTAATAACCGCTTCCTATTATAATTTTATGAGCTTCCTCTTTTTCTGTCTCGGGTATTAAAATTTCGTAAGCATTAGCCTCGCCTTCGGCGGCTTTTGTGACAGGTCTTATTTTAACCAGAATGTTTTCGTTTTCAAGAAGCATCTTAAGCTTTTCTGCATCTTCCATGCTCTGAACCATATAGATTACTGTCCACATCGCCTACACCTCCAAACTTGGTTTTTGTTTTCCGATTTTTATCATACCATAGTATTATATAATATAATATGCAAAAAATCAAGTAAATTATTCTAAAGCTGCTATTTTATGATGCAACCTTCCTTTTCAAGGGCTTTTTTAAGCTCATCCGAGGAGTTTACAAGATAAACCGACTGAATAATTTTACCGTCATACTCGATAAATAAGGGCGCATCTCCCTTACTTTTTCTTACCAAAGGATTTATCTTATCAAGTATAGATGAATCCTTTATCTCAATCGTTACTGCTTCCGACGAAATCTCTCTTACGGGAGAAAGACTTTCTGCCATCATTTCACAAGTTCCGTCATCACGATAGTTTATTCTGCCCCTTAAGGTAACAACAGAATCCTCTTCCGTATGCTCCTCGCACTCCTTCAACGTTTTGGGAAAGAGTACAACTCTTAAGTTTCCTGTCATATCCTCTATGTTAAGGAACGCCATAAGCTGTCCTGACTTTGTTATTTTTTCTTTTTTCTCCGAAACTATTCCGCACACGGTAATCATTTCACCGTCCTTAACGGAAAGAGCGTTATAGTCACCGTCGGCAAACATCAAGGCACATTCTTTAAGTTCGTTTAAGGATACCGCACCGGAATTTTTGATCTGAAGTGCATATTCCTCCAAGGGATGGCCTGTAAGATAAATTCCTGCCGCTTCTTTTTCCATAGCAAGGCGAACCTTGGGATTGCAATCAGGGATGTCGGGAAATTCATCTATATCTCCGCTTTCTTCTTCCGCCTCATCGTCGAAGAAAAGATTCATCTGTCCGTCCAAATTGTTTTTAGCATCCTTTGATATACCCGAAAGTATACCCTCGTATGCGGAAAGCATCTGCATTCTGTTGGCACCTGTAAAATCAAAGGCTCCGCACTTTATAAGTCCTTCAACCGCCCTCTTATTCACATCGGCACTCTTCATTCTGCGACAGAAATCTGTTATGGAGGAAAACTCTCCCCCTTCTTCTCTTTCCGCTACCGCACTTATTATGATATTTCTTCCTACGTTTTTAATTGCCGCCATGGAGAAACGAATTCCCCCATCCTCAACCAAAAACACATCGGAGCTTTTATTAACATCCGGAGGCAGGATTTTTATTCCCGCTTCTGTGCAATATCTTATATAGTTAGCTATTTTATCTGAGTTACCCTGTTCACTTGTCAGCATTGCCGCCATAAACTCAACGGGATAGTAATATTTAAGATATGCCGTCTGATAAGCCACTACGGCATAAACCGTTGCATGGGATTTGTTGAAGGCATACTTTGCAAAGTCTATCATTTCGTCGAAAACTTCCCCTGCCGCTTCTTCCGAAACGCCCTTGGAAAGTGCTCCGGGTACATTTTCCTCCTCGGAGCCATAGATAAAGTTCTTACGTTCTTTTTCCATGACGTCCATTTTCTTTTTACTCATGGCACGGCGTACAAGGTCGGCACGTCCTAAGCTGTATCCGCCAAGTTCACGAACAATCTGCATAACCTGTTCCTGATATACGATACAACCGTATGTCATGGATAAAATAGGCTCTAAAAGAGGTGTTTTATATACAATGCTGTCTTCGTTTTTCTTATTTTTTATGTATCTCGGAATGAAGTCCATGGGACCGGGACGGTAAAGGGCAATACCTGCTATAATATCTTCCATTGAAGCGGGAGCAAGTTCCTTCATAAAGGATGTCATTCCCCTGCTTTCAAGCTGGAACACACCGGCTGTATCACCGTCTGCAATCATTTTATAAACCTCGGGAATGTTGAAGTCGATATGGTCGATATCAATGTCAATTCCCCGTGTTTTCTTGACATTTGCCACAGCATCTCTTATAACAGTCAATGTACGAAGACCAAGGAAGTCCATTTTAAGAACGCCTAGCTTTTCTAAGTTACCCATGGCAAACTGGGTGGTTATAACATCATCATTAAGCTGAAGGGGAACGCTTTCTCTTACCGGATCGTCTGTGATTACAACCCCTGCCGCATGAGTGGATGTGTTTCTCGGTATTCCTTCAAGAGCCATAGCCGTATCAAGAAGAGTTTTCACCTCATCTGTTGATTCATACGCTTCTTTGAGTTTGGGGCTTACCCCGATTGCCTTTTCAATCGTCATTTTAAGCTCTTTAGGAATGAGCTTGGCAATAACGTCAACATCAGCATAATTCATGCCTAAAACTCGTCCTACGTCTCTTACGGCACCTCGTGCCGCCATTGTACCGAAGGCAATAATCTGGCACACATGGTCAGATCCGTATTTCCTGTTAACGTAGTCAATTACTTCCCCACGTCTTTCGTAGCAGAAGTCAATATCGATATCGGGCATGCTGATACGTTCAGAGTTTAAGAATCTTTCAAAGAGAAGATTATATTTTATAGGGTCAACATTTGTGATGTGGAGAGTGTATGCCACCATACTTCCCGCACCGCTTCCACGTCCGGGACCAACCATTATTTTCTCACTTCTTGCAAAGCGGATAAAGTCCCACACAATAAGGAAATAGTCGGTGTATCCCATGGATGTTATAACATTAAGTTCATAGTCAAGCCTTTCCTTGTAGATGCTGTCGGCATTTTCTCCATAGCGTTCCGAAAGTCCCGCTTCACAAAGCTCTCTCAAATACTGCTCCGAAGTTTTTCCCTCGGGAACATCGAATTTCGGAAGGTGTGACTTTGAAAAGTCGAACTCCACATTGCACTGCTCCGCAATCTTCGTTGTGTTCTCCAAAGCTTCGGGAATATAAGAGAAAATCTCCCTCATTTCATCCTCGGACTTTAAGTAAAACTCCTCTGTGGACATTTTCATACGGTTTTCTTCATCCAATGTATGTCCTGTCTGTATGCAAAGAAGAACATCCTGATACTTGGCGTCTTCCTTTTTTATGTAATGAACATCGTTTGTGGCAACAATTTTGGTATCCGTTTCCCTTGCAAGGGATATAAGCATGGGATTTACCTCACGCTGTTCGGCAATTCCATGATCCTGAATTTCTATATAAACATTTTCGCTTCCAAAAATATCCTTATACTCTAAAAGTCGCGCCTTCGCCTTTTCCTTTTCCCCTTCCAGAAGAAGATACGGAACATCCCCTTTAAGACAGGCTGTAAGGCATATAAGTCCGTCGGAATGTGCTCTTAAAACATCCATATCTATACGGGGCTTATAGTAGAAGCCCTCTGTGAATCCCACAGAAGAAAGATACATAAGATTTTTATAACCTGTCTGATTTTTTGCAAGAAGCACAAGATGACCATATCTGTTGTCAATACCGCTTTCCTTATCAAATCTTGTACGTTTTGCAGTATAAACCTCGCATCCAATTACAGGATGGATTCCCTTGTCTTTTGCCGCCTGATAGAAATCAATTACGCCGTACATTGCTCCGTGGTCAGTTATTGCAAGGTGCTTCATCCCAAGCTCTGCCGCTCTGTCAACAAGGCTTCCTATACGACATGCTCCGTCAAGGAGGCTATATTCGGTATGAAGATGTAAGTGCGTATAGCTCATTCAAGTTCCCTCGCAATCTCTGTTATTTTCTTAAGTCTGTGATTTACTCCCGACCTTGAAAGTCCCGAAAGTTTGGCAAGGGCCGCAAGACTTTCCTCGGGATTGGCAAGACGTAAAAGTGCAATTTCCTGTAAATTTTCAGGCAGTGCATCAATTCCCACCGTGTACATTATATTTTCTATATCTTCAATAATTTTGTTTGCCGCATCTGTGGTTTTGGAAAGGTTGGCAATTTCAAAATTATTAAGTCTGTTAAGTTCATTTTTCTGTTCTTTTTCGATTTTTATGTTGGCAAGTTCCATCATGCACTTATGAGCGTTTATTATGTTAAGCACATTTTCAATACTCTCATAGTTTTTAAGGTACATAACAAGATATTTATCTCTTTTAACCTTTTTTGGTATTTCTCCGAATGCATCAAGCATTATGGAAAGTTCAAAAACCGCCCTTTCTTTTTTCGCCACAAATTCAAGATGGTATGTCTTTTCGGGGTCTATCATAAATCCGCCGCCAAGATAAGCGCCCATTATGTAAAAGCGTTTTTCTTCCATGTCGGAAAAAACATCAATGTCATTTTCCCTGTATCCCGATTCCACGCTGTTTTTCCCGGAAAGCCCCTTTAACAACACATTCGCATCCTCTTTTTCGTAAAAGAGCACAAAGCTTCTGCCAAGCTTTCCGCTTTCGTTTTCCCTTATAATTCCGTCCTTTATTCCGAAAGTTTTTTTGCAGAAAAACGACACCTTTTTTCCCGTTTCTTCACTGTCAACAGAAAAACTTGCCGTACCGCCCGTTGTGCTTAAGGTAAATGCCGCAATTCCGGCAATAAAAGCAAGGCTGCAGTTTTTATTTCTGCAGTCTGTCTTTAATATTTCTTCTTTAATTTTAGATGAAAAAGACATAACCGTTCACCCTTTATAAAATTAAATTATCTTTCTATATCCCTGTGTGTTACGACTGTGTTTATTCCCTTTTCGCTGAAATATGCCTTTGCATATTCGGAAACTGCCACACTTCTGTGCTTTCCGCCTGTGCAGCCGATTGCCACAACAAGGTTATTTTTTCCTTCTTCCATATATTTGGGAATAAGGAAAGAAAGCATATCAGTAAGCTTTTCGCAAAATTCTTCTGTGGTATTGTCCTTTATTACATAATCATAAACTTCTTTATCAAGACCTGTTTTCTTTTTAAGCTCCTCAACATAATAGGGATTAACCAAAAATCTCACATCAAAAACCAGATCCGCATCAAGCGCCATTCCGAATTTAAATCCGAAGGATTCAAATTCCACATGGAAGTTTCCGCCGTTAGCTCCGTTTCCGAAAAGCTCTTCCATTTTCTTTTTGAGGTTTCCCAAGGTCATATTTGTTGTATCAATTACATAGTCAGAAACTCCTCTTATGGGGCTTAAAATTTCTCTTTCACGGCGAATACCTTCGATAATAGAGCCTTCCGATGCCAAAGGATGCTTTCTTCTTGTTTCTTTATAGCGTTTTATAAGGGTATCCTCACTTGAATCAAGGAAAAGAATTTCATATTCGTAGCCGCTATTCTTAAGGTTACGGAGTTCCTCGGTCAACTGATCAAAAAGATATCCTCCGCGAAGATCCATTACAAGGGCAACCTTTTCAAGCTTTCCCTGAGAATGACTGCAGATATCCGCAAATTTATCTATTAACACCGGAGGAAGATTGTCAATACAATAATACCCCATATCCTCCATACAATGAGAGGCCTGTGTTCTTCCCGCTCCGCTCATTCCCGTAACTATAATAAAACGCATAGTAAAAATCCTTCCGGCTCAAAATCTCCGACTTCAGCCTATTTTTTTAACTTCTGTTTCAAGCATAACGCCGCTATTTTTATAAACAGCGTTCTTGATATGTTCTATAAGGTCACATACATCCTTACAGGTAGCATTTCCCTTATTCACTATAAAACCTGCATGAAGAGTGGAAACCTCCGCTCCTCCGATGGAAAAACCTTTAAGATTTGCTTCTTCAATCAAAGCTCCTGCAAAATAGCCTTCCGGCCTCTTGAATACACTTCCTGCACTGGGCATGGTTACAGGCTGTTTTTCCCTGCGCTTTTGTGCCAAAGATGACATTTCTTCAGAAATCACCTTTTCATCTCCGGGTGTAAGAATGATTTTCGCCCCTGTTATTGTCAAATCCTTACCGGTGTAAAAGCTTTTTCTGTATCCGAATTCATGATCTTTGCAAACTTTTTCAGAAATGTCACAATCAAGATAATAGCTTTCCGAAACAACATCCTTCATTTCTCCGCCGTAGGCTCCCGCATTCATATACACCGCTCCGCCAAGGCTTCCGGGGATTCCCGATGCAAATGAAAATCCCGAAAGAGAATGTTTAAGTGCCGCCCTTGCTATTGCAGAAAGAGATGCCCCTGCATCGGCATAAATTTCGTTTCCCTTAACCTCAATATTTGAGAAATTTTCCCCTAAAGAGATAACAAGGGTGTCAAGTCCCTCGTCGGAAACAAGTAAATTTGAGCCTCTGCCTATCACGACAGGTTCTATCCCTGCATCCTTTGCCAATTTTATAAGAGCTTTAAGCTCATCCTTTGATGAAGGCTCAGCAAAATATCTTGCAGGACCACCTATACGAAAGGTGGTGTGCTTTTTCATAGGTTCGTTTTCCGTTACTTTTGCAATATTTGAAAGTTCTTCGAAAAAACGTTCCATAATTACCTCCGATTAATGCTTTCCAAGGAATGCTGCACCGATTAAGCCTGCATCGTTGCCGTATTTTGCAATCTGAATTTGGGTCTGTTCAACATCTCTTGAATAGCGGTTTTCTTCTACATATTTTATGATAGGCTTAAGTATTTTATCGCCCTCTTTACTTATTGCGCCACCGATGGAAAGTACTTCGGGCTGGAAGATATTTACCATATTTGTGATACCGTCTGCCACATAAGAAATCCAGCGGTCAACAATTTCAGTTCCGAGCTTATCGCCGTTTTCCATTGCTGTAAATGCTGTTTTTCCGCCAACCTTTGAAACATCGCCGTCGCAAAGAGATGCAAGGTAAGAGTCGGGATTAGCCAAAACTGCTTCCTTTGTCATTTCGATAACTGCGGTTGTTGCGGCATAACGCTCCCAGCAGCCCTTTTTACCGCAGGTACATTCTTTACCGCCCATAAAGAGTGTTGTGTGTCCAAGCTCTGTTCCTGCGCCGTTGAAGCCTGCAAAAAGCTTGCCGTTGATGATAACACCGCCACCAACGCCTGTTCCCAATGTAACGAATACGAAGCATTCCATATCCTGCTTCAGCATTACATATTCGCCAAGAGCGGCGCAGTTAGCATCGTTAGCCATGTATATGGGCTTATTGATATATTTCTGCATTTCGGATCTTAAAGGTGTATTTCTGAAGTTTATGTTGTTTGCATAAACGATTATGCCCTTTTTATTGTCTATTGTACCGGGGCTTCCGATACCAACAGATTCGATTTCATCAAGGGAAACACCTGCTTCCTTTGCCGCATCAAGTGCGCAGAAGCTTATGTCCTTTGCAATTTCCTCATATCCTCTGTGAGCACCGGTAGGACGCTGTGCACGGGTTAAGATTTTGCCTTCTCCGTCCACAAGACCTGCTTTTATGTTTGTACCGCCTAAATCAACTGCTAAATAATACATTTATCTCTCTCCTTATTCTTCGTCTTCCTCTGCTTCTTCAAGCATGGTTAATTCCATTTGTTTTGTTATTCTGTCACTTAATTCCTCTGCTGCGTTAAAGCCCATTTTTTTCTGACGGTTGTTCATGGCTGCAACCTCAACGATAACAGCCAAGTTTCTGCCGGGACGGATGGGAACGGTTACGGAAGGGATTTTTATTCCCAGTATATCCGTGGTTTCGTTTTCCATTCCAAGTCTGTCATAGGACTTTTCTTTTGACCACTGTTCCAGATTTATGATAAGGTCGATTTTCTCGGAATTTTTAACGGCACCCATACCGAAAATCTTTCTTACGTCAACAATTCCGATACCTCTTATCTCTATAAAGTGACGGATGATTTCGGGGGCACTTCCCACAACGGAAATTGCGGATACCCTCTTTATTTCAACCGCATCGTCTGCAACAAGTCTGTGTCCTCTCTTTAAAAGTTCAACCGCAGCTTCGCTCTTACCAACACCGCTTTCACCTAAGATTAAAACACCTTCACCGTATACTTCAACCAAAACACCGTGACGGGTGATTCTGGGTGCAAGCTCGATATTGAGCCAGGCAATAAGTGCGCTCATAAAGCCGGAGCTTCCGTCACCTGTTCTGTATAAGGGAATGTCATATTCTTTTGCCGCCTCAATAAATTCGGGGTAAACTTCAAGTCCTCTTGTTATAATAACAGCAGGTACATTGTGAGAAAAGAGCATTTTAAGAGTTTTGAGCCTTTTTTCTCCTGCCAGACTTGCAAGATATGCCATTTCCACTTTTCCGAAAAGCTGAATTCTCGTATTGTCGAAATGATCAAAAAAGTCTACTGCAAGCTGAATACCCGGTCTGAATATATCGCAGCTTTTTATTTTTATCTTTTCGATATTATCAGGTTCGTGAATTACTTCAAGCTTAAAATGGTCAACCAGCTTCATAAGCGGAACCTTAAATACTTTTTCTGCCATTTATCTTCCCTCCAAAGCATTTTTTATCAATTTATTATACCACGTTTTTTACCTTGTGTCAAACAATAAACTAAATTAAACCATGTTTTTGTTTCATGTAGTTCAAAGATGTGTCCTGCCTTGGTATTTCACGGTGCTTCTGGTGTTTTATGAAAGTAATTCTGACCTTTGCCTTCATCAGCACCCTTTCTATCGTTTTGAACACCTCGCTGTCATTCCAAGCTCCTCTTCTGTCATCCCTTCCCTCTTTTTTTGTCATTCTGAGCTATAGGGATTTTGGCTCAAAATCCTGAAGCCCCCCTCGACAACGCCCTTAAACCGTAGGGGCGGGGCTCTGTCCCCTCCCGTTTCGGGCGCACCCCCCATTGTCCATCCAAGCTCCCCCCTGTTGTCATTCTGTGCAATAGGGATTCTGGTTCAAAATCCCGGTGCGAAGAATCCCTTGACTCACTCCCTGTTTCAGCTTTATGCTTATCAAGAGATTCTTCGGGCAATGCCCTCAGAATGACAGGAAGGAAAAAACGCCGTCGTCCGTTAGCTTTGCAGAATGATAGCCGTAAAAACGGGAGGGCGTGGAAGCCCTCCTCTACAAAAATAACCGATATCAAACCCCATAAACCGTAGGGGCGGGGCTCTGTCCCCGCCCGATTCGGGTGCCCCCTGTTGTCATTCTGAGCCGTAGGGATTTTGGTTCGAAATCCCGAAGCGAAGAATCCCTTGACAGCCTCCTTCTTCAGTTTGGTGTATATCAAGAGATTCTTCGGCCAATGCCCTCAGAATGACAGGGAAGGAAAGACGCCGTTGTCCGTTGGCTTTGCAGAATGACAGAAAAAGAAAA
>JAZRHF010000113.1:0-20603 GCA_045644565.1 Clostridia bacterium
ACACCCTTTTTTAGCAATGCATCACAGAAAGGTACTTGATGATGATTTAAAAAATTCGAAACAAAAACTATTTTCATAAAGCTCTCCCTTTTATTATTGCCATATAAAAGAATATGGTATTCCCCCTGCTCGTCTCGCGAAAAGCAAAAGTGCAAGCCCGAGACTTCCGGCTATCAGTATAACTTTATCTTCCTTTCTCCTGATGGCGAAAATTGAATTTGTAAGCAAAACAGGAATCGCATTTAGCCAGTACATGCTGGGGCGCTCCGCCGTTCTTCCGATTAAACGGAAAGTCCAAAGCATACCGCACATAACACCCGTATTCATGATAACTGTTTCGTTATTTCCCTCTATCCAATATTTTTTTGTAAGCCAGGCAAGAGTAATAATAGTAAGAAGAATGATATAAAATATAAATCCGTTTCCGGCTACCTCCACACCGTAATCATAATCCAAAATGTCATTTGCTATTTCCAATAAGCTTTCATAGCTGAAATAGGCAACTATAGTTCCCAGAATATTTAAAAGCAAATTTATACCGTTGGCTTTCTGCCGCCCTAAAAAGTACATAACGATAAATATATAGGCGGAATGATGAAACTGTGCCGCCAATAGAATCAGCAACAAGAATTTAATAAAGGATTTTTTCTGAATATAGCGCATGGAAAGCATACATATGCTCATGGCAATGGACTGGCGGATACCCGTCAGAATAAACAGGAAATTACCAAGCAGTATGTAATAGCAAAGTGCCAGTATTGGCTGTTTGGCATTGCGCCATATCAAATCAAAGATACCTATAAGCGACATAAATGCCGTTACCAATAAAAATACCACCGGCAAGTCTGTCACCGTGCGAATCAGCTTTACAAAAATATAATACCCCTGGTCTTTATGAAATTCTTTATATATATTTCCCCATCCCACTTCATTAATTGAAAGGAATCTATTAACATAACCTATGGTATCATTTCCTGTACGCTCCGACCTTAAGCCAACAACCAAAAGAAGCAGCAGGCATCCTAAAATATAATAGCCTTTTTTAGCTTTTTCGCTTTTTGCCCCGTTATATGCCAGACACAGCAATAATTCAATTAGTATAAGTCCCAAATAAACTAACATAATCAATCTCTCTTAAGAACATCGTTATAAATTTTAAGATACTCGTTATAACAACTGTTTTTATCAAATATCTTTTGTTCATGTGCAACATCAAAATTCAAAGGTGTTTCTTTTAATTTTTCTATTGCATCAACCAAAGCACAGACATCATTTTCAGGTACTATATAGCCCGTAACGCCATCCTTTATAAGCTCCGGACTGCCGCAGCAGTCATAGGTTATTACCGGCGTTCCCGAACATATACTTTCCATATTCACCGTAGGAAGTGTATCAGCGTGAGTCAAATTCACAAACACATCGCTTGACGCATAGATGTCCGAAAGGTCTCTGCGGTTTTTAATGTACCCCAGAGCCAGAACATTTTCATACTTTTCGCAAAGCTTTTTTTGCTCTTCGCTGCAGCCAACTATAACAATTCCGGCATCATGATTGTCTTTAACAATTGCCGAAAAAGCCTCTTCGTTGCTCTTTTTCAGCCATTTATCCGCCATCCCCATAATAAGGTATTTATTTTCAAGATTGTACTTTTTTCTAAAATCCGTATCATGAGGTGTAAAAACATCCGTATCAACACCATTTAATATAACTTCAATCCTTTTTGGGGAAAGAAGTGATTTTTCCGCCTCTTTTTTCATCCAATTGCTGCAGGCTATCAATGTCAGGTTTTCTATCTCATTCAAATGGGAAGTTTTATCCTTTAGAACTTTTTCTGTATTATCAAGCCACAGGCTTTTTACTTCAGTATTAAGATTCGGACAATTTCCGCAGGCGTTTTGCCACCTGTCACATCCTACCTCCACATAATGTGAGCATTTCCCCGTAAAATACCAGCAATCGTGCAAGGTGATTACCGTCGGTATTTTTTTATCTGCTAAAAATCCACATAGCATATTCAAATTTATATAGTTGCTGTGCAGATTATGTAAATGCACAATGTCAGGTTTTATTTCATCAATGTACGAAATAAATTTCTTTGTGGCTTTTTTGCTGGCGTAACCTTGCTTGCCGAATATTCTTGTATGTAACGCATGCCATTTCCAGTCAAGAATATTGCCTATAAGATAGGCTTTTTTTGGTGTATGTATGGCCCTTTGATAAGCCACATAAGCCTCGTGTCCGTTTTTCTCCAGCATCGAAGCGATATCACTTACAATAAGCCCCGTACTTTTAAATCCATATACCGCATTGATCTGTAACACTTTCATATGCTTCAACTACCTTTTGTAAATCATTTGGAGCCAGAGGTCAATTCCTCAAAATCAGCCATCAAACCTGAACGTATTCTTCCTATAGAAAGGTGTTCTTTTGCATATTCCCGATTTTGCTTCGCTCTTGCTATCAAATCTTCGTTCACAATTTTTTTTACAGCATCTGCAAGCCCACCAATATCGTTTACTACCAAAGCTCCAGGTATATTACGGGCATATTCTACACTGGCCAATCCTTCAGGTCCTATCACCATTAGTGTCGCGCCGCTCTGCAGACAATCTGTTATTTTTGTAGAAAATGAATATCTGACTACTTGCTGCTGCTCTTCGTCGAAAGACTCCACATGCAGAGCAACATCAGCTCTATTTAGGATTTCTAAAATTTCCTTATAAGGTCTTGCTCCAACAATTCGCGAAACTCCTTCCACATTCAGATAGTCTTTCATTTTCTCTCCCACCGAAGAAGTTGTATAAATTTCCAATTCGATAGGAATATTTGAATTTTTATTATGCTCTCCTAACACTTTCACCAGCTTTGACAACGTTTCATCTCGCCCGTAATACAGGTTCCCAGCATAAACGATTTTTCTGGGTATATTATTTTCTTGCTTTATTGGCAAAGAAAATTCACACCCTTTATATAAAGTAGTTATTTCTGTTCCAAAACGCCTGCCGTAATCTTTACACATTATATCTGAGATAGCATAAACCTTATCTGCCAATTTGATTTGCTCCTCTACAGCCGTTCTCTCTTTGTATCCTGTGGCTAATCCATAAACATCATCTGCCAAAAATCCAACATACTTGCAAGTAGGGCAAATTCTCAAAATACTTTTTATGAACATTGGCTCTTGAACAGATGCACGTATAAACGAAAACACAATATCCGGTGAAAAATCCTTAATAAACCGCTTAAAATTATCATTATCCCAACGCTTACTTCGAAACAATACATTTTCTATAGCATAAGGGCTTTTCAGTTTCCATCGGTGGATGATATTGATAAGACGTCTTTCAAGAGTTCCTTTTTCCGAGGTATCTCTCGCGACCTTTTGCTCTTGATATTCTTTATAAGAAAAGGCTTTTCCTATTTTTTCTTTATGAAAAAAATTTTTTATGATGGACGTCATAGTTATTTGATAATATTTATCACATACTGAATTATTTGGCATAGAGTTTCTCCGATAAATGGATGCAAATTCCATGCCTTCCATTCCGGCAAACCAATTGGAAGCAGTATTTCCGGATGCATTATCGTCTGACCATTCAATATTCGACAAATACAATATTTTCATAAATTCTCCTTATACCAGGCAATTGCTTCATTAAGACCTTTTGCAAAGTCGTAATCCGGGTCATAGCCCAAAAGACGCTTTGCCTTTGAAATATCAGCGTTAGAATGTTTGATATCCCCTTTTCTGTCGGGGCCAAAATTAGGACGGATATCTTTATTAAGTGCTTTCACCAAGCTTTCATAAATATCAATCAGATACTCTCTTCCGCCATAAGCAATGTTGTACGCCTCTCCTGCCGCCTCATGAGATGCAAGGCAAGCTTTAAGATTGGCTTCAATTACATTTTCAATGTATGTAAAATCGCGGCTCTGCTTTCCGTCACCATTAATGGTTGGCTGCTCGTCATTCAAAAGCATCTTTATGAACTTCGGAATAACCGCCGCATAGGCACCTTCCGGATTCTGTCTGCGTCCGAAAACATTAAAATAACGAAGTCCGTAGGTATCCAGTCCGTAATGCATTGTATAAAGCTTTGCCCATTCCTCGTCGCAACGTTTGGTAAGGGCATAGGGCGAAAGCAAATTTCCCTCTCTGCCTTCTGTTTTGGGAAGATTAGGCTCGTCCCCGTAAACCGAAGAAGAAGATGCATAAACAAACTTTTTAACTCCGTTTTGTCTTGCTGCTTCAAGCATATTGAGAGTCCCCTCGATATTGTTTCTGCAATAAAACAAGGGCATTTCAAGTGAGCGAGGCACGCTTCCCCACGCTGCCTGATTAAGCACAAAGGTAACACCTTCGCAGGCCTTCATACAGGTGTCTAAATCTTTGATGTCACCCTGAACAAATTCATAATTCGGATTATCAAGAAACATATCTACATTTTCTTTTTTTCCGGTTGACAAATCATCCAGACATCTTACCTTATAACCAAGATTAAGTATTGCTTCGCAAAGATTGGAACCTATAAATCCCGCTCCTCCGGTAACAAGAAATTTTGAGTTTTCAGGAAACACAAGATGCTTATATCCCATTATTACAACCTCCAGTAGCTATATCCTGCCTCTTCATAGGATTTTCTGTCAAACAAGCCCTTTACATCCAGCAGTACCTTCTTGCCTTCACCGAAAAGAGCATCCAGATCGTTCTTAGAAAGATGTGTGAACTCTTCATGGGATACCGCAAGAATTACAGCATCCATATTCTTCACGTTGTTTATTTCTTCAAAATCAATATTGTAAAGATGCTTTGCCTCTGCTTTATCTGCAGCAGGGTCGGCAATTACGGGCTCAATTCCATATTCCTTAAGTTCATTTACAATATCAATAACCTTTGTATTTCTTGTATCAGGGCAGTTTTCCTTAAATGTAAAACCTAAAATCGCAACCTTGGCATTCTTAACCGCCTTGCCTGCCTTTATAAGATTTTTAACGCAGTTTTCAGCAACATATTTTCCCATATCATCATTTATTCTGCGGCCTGCTAAAATAACCTGGCTGTGATAGCCCAGCATTTCTGCCTTGTATGTAAGATAATAGGGGTCAACACCTATACAGTGTCCTCCGACAAGTCCCGGGCGGAAATTGAGGAAATTCCACTTTGTTCCTGCCGCTTCCAAAACAGACTTGGTGTCAATTCCCATTTTATTAAAAATTATGGAAAGTTCATTCATAAATGCTATGTTTATATCTCTTTGGCTGTTTTCAATTACCTTTGCAGCTTCAGCCACTTTGATAGAAGAAGCTCTGTGCACGCCTGCTTCAACAACAAGCTCGTAAACTTTAGCCACAACATCCAGAGTTTCTTCATCCATGCCTGAAACTATTTTAACAATAGTTTCAAGCCTGTGAACTTTATCTCCGGGATTTATTCTCTCGGGAGAATAGCCTATTTTGAAATCAACTCCGCACTTAAGTCCCGATTCTGCTTCCAAAATCGGCACGCACACATCTTCGGTTACTCCGGGATAAACAGTTGACTCAAAAACAACAATGCTTCCCTTTGTAAGGTTTCTTCCGAGAATGCGGCTTGCTCCCTCTACCGGGGTTAAATCCGGTGTATGGTCATCATTTACAGGTGTAGGAACTGCAACAATATGAAATTTAGCCTCTTTGAGCTTGCTTTCATCCGAAGTAAACTCAACCTTGGTGTTTTTTATAACCTCATTCCCTACTTCATTTGTTGGGTCTATACCCGATTTATAAAGTTCTATTTTTTTAGAATTAAGGTCATATCCTATAACCCCTACTTTTTTCGCAAAAGCAACAGCAATAGGCATACCTACATAACCAAGACCTACCAAAGAAATCTTTTCTTCACCGTTTACTATTTTTTCATATAAATTCTTATACATAATATCCTACCTCTTTACTCGTTCTATTTCCTCAATATATATATTGGCAACAAAATTTCTGTCAAATTCTTTTTCCATTTTTGCACGTCCCGCTTTGCCCATCTCTATTCGTTTCTCATAACTGTCCGATATAACTTTCCCCATAGCTTCGCAAAGCGATTCGGTATCCCGAACCTTGCAGCCGTACCCGCTTATCCCTTCGTCAAAAGCTTCTCTGCACCCGGGAATATCAGTTGCAATTACACACCTTCCTGCCGATGCAGCTTCCAGCAGTACATTAGCCATTCCTTCATGATAAGACGGATGAACAAGACAGCTGCACTCGGAAATGAGCCGATGTACCTCATCCTGATTCTTTTTTCCGTGATATACTATAATTCCACGCTCCGACAAAGTATCTATCCTGTTTTTCCATACTTCTTCCTCATACCAGCCGACAACATGAAATTCCACATCCGGATAGTTCTGTTTCACTTGCTCAGCGGCACTGAAAAATTCATCATAACCTTTATCTTTTCGAATTCTGGAAACCATAATAAAACGGACAGGCTCGCTCTCTTCAGGAAACTCCGTATATGTATGTAAATCCAAGTTCACTCCGGAGCCCGGCAAAATTCTACAAGGAGTCCTTTCCGATATTACCTTGCACGCTTTAAGTTGTTCATAGTTATCTCTATTCTGAAAAAACACACAGGCGGATTTTTTATAAGCATACTTCTGAAGCATTAATATCAATCTTGCTAAAGGACTTTTGCTCTGCAATATACTGCCAAGCCCCGTAACATTATTGATACACGGTGTTTTTGTTATTCTTGCGGCAATACTGCCGTAAATATTCGGCTTTACCGTATAGGTCAGCACTACGTCAGGTTTATGCTGAGCGATAAGCTTTTTACAGGCTATCAAAAATTTAATATCCTGAATCACATTCGTTCCATGCCTGCTTACATTTATATCAATCAATTTACAGCCCAGTTCTAAAATTTCTTCCGTATGATTTCCAAGAGGAAAGCACACTACGACTTCATACCCCTGTCCGACAAAAGCCTTTACAATTTCCCTGCGGAAATTGTATATAGTGCTTTCATCATTAGCTATAATCATCACTTTACTCATTTTCCAACGCCTTCATAACTTTTTCTGCAATAGCTTCAGCATCCATTCCATACTGCTGTCTTAAATATTTCTGATTTCCAACCCTTGTAGCGTACATATCTTCAAGACCGATATTTATAAGATATGCTTTCTTATTTTTCATTTTTGCCATAACTTCCGCCACGGCACTTCCAAATCCGCCAACGATATTGTGCTCTTCACATGTAACAATCATATCAAACTCTTCAGCACATCTATGTATCACATCTTCATCGATTGGCTTCACAGTCGGAAATGTATATACAGCCGGATGACATCCCTTTTCCTCTAAAATATGATACGCGCCTTCCACCTCTTCAAATATGGCTCCGGCAGAAAAAATTGCCACTTTTTCACCGTCTTTTACTTTAATAGCCTTTCCTATCTGAAAATTATCCAGACGTTCGTGAATTCGCTTTTCTCCGCCGCGTCCTAATCTAAGATAGCATGTTCCTTTATAGTTCGCAATAGCTTTTGTAGCCTCTTCAGCTTCCACCAAATCTCCGGGTGCCATAACAACCACATCAGGTAAAGCACGAAGCATTGCAATATCCTCCGTTGCATGATGGCTCATGCCCAAAGAGCCGTAAACAAATCCTCCTCCCACGCAAACAATTTTCACATTTGCTCCGTGGTAGGCACAGTCGTTACGAATCTGTTCCAGACAGCGCAGCGTAGGGAAATTGCCGATAGAATATGTGAAAACCGTTTTTCCTTCCAGTGCCATTCCTGCCGCCACCGTTGTCATATTCTGTTCTGCAATTCCGGCGTTGGTAAACTGATTCGGAACCTGCTCCCAAAAAGGCTTCAAGACACCAAAGCCCAAGTCTCCGGTTATAAGTTCAATTGATTTATCATTTTTTGCCAACTCAACCAATGTTTTCACAAATGTATCTCTCATAACGCTTCTCCTTTCGCACAATATCTGACACGTTCATCCGTGCCGGATTTCGCTTCAACACGTCGCATGCGCTCAGGATAGGACGTATTCCATGTATATGTGAAGGTATGGTCGTTTCCTATATCATCGTCTTTTTCCGGCTTTTTAGGATTTAATATACCGTCAGGTGTATACGGATCTTTCACACCTTCCGGTTTTTGTGCATGTAATTCACTGACTGCACAGTCATACTCCCATCCTTCGTGCGGAAAACGGTAATGCCAAAGAATATCGTTTTGCATAAAGGAAACACCTTTTCCTTTTATGGTATCAGCTATAATAACAGAAGGTCTGTGCTCTTCATTTTCATATGCTTTTTTCACTTCAGCAAATGCCGCTCTTAACGATTCACAATCATTACCGTCCACCCGGAAAGCATTCCAGCCAAAAGCTTCCCACTTATTTTTTAAGTTTTCAATTTCCAATGTGTTTTCATTAAAGTCCATGCTTTGCATATGATTATGATCTACAATGGCTACCAGATTGTTAAGTCTGAAATGGTTCGCAAACATAGCAGCTTCCCAAACCGAGCCCTCATTGCACTCACCATCGCCAAGTACTACATACACTTTATGTTTTTTTCCGTCTTTTTTCGCCGCATACGCCATTCCTGTTGCCGCCGAAAGACCATGACCCAAAGAACCGGTGGAGAAATCCACCCCCGGCAAATGATGGGATACATGACCGGAAAGCCTGCTGCCGTTTGCATAATGCGTTTTCAGTTCCTCTGTTTCAAAAAAACCATTTTCTGCCAGAGCTGCATAAATAGATGCCCCGGCATGCCCCTTACTCAAAATAAAGCGGTCACGTTCATCCCATCCGGGATTTTCGGCATCATATTTCATAATTTCCGAATAAAGCATTGCCACAATATCTGCAACAGACAAAATAGCACCTATGTGCGATCCGCCGGAAAGATGCGTCATTTCAATTCCGTGTCTGCGAATCAACCATGCCAGCTGTTTGCAATTCTTTTTAGTTTTCAAACGGCTCACTCCCAATCTACTACTTAAAAATACAACAAAAAATTCAATGTTTTACATTCCAAATAAAGGCGACAAAAATTTCTTTTTGACCTTAGCTTCAATCAGGTAAATCAACTTTATAATAACCAGAGATCCAACGCATCCTATTACCTGCATGAGTGTAATATATTCCAATTGTCCGCAACATCTATTCTCTTTTTCGAGTTTTGTAGTCACTATTTCGATATCGCATCAAGCCTTTCCATTTCCTCTTTTGTAAGCTGCCAACCCATTGCTTCCAGATTAGATTCCAGCTGCGAAGGTCTTTTTACTCCGGCAATAACAACAGATTGAGGAAAATAATCCAAAATATACCTTATTGCACAAGATGCCACCGATTTTTGTCTTTCCTGAGCTATTGATTTCAGTACATCAACAATGCGTAAATTCTGTTCAAGCTTTTCTCCGTGAAAATTAACATAAATCTCCCGGCTTCTCCTGTCGTCCTTTCCAAAAAAAGATGTCTTGTCATATTTGCCGGTCAGTATGCCTTGTCCCAAACTTCCCCAAGTCAGCGGCGTAACCTTTAATTCTTCCTGTAAATTCATGAGATTGGTTTCATTTTTACGACAGGCAAGAGAAAACTCATCCTGGCAATCCACAAACAGTCCCCTATAAGGAAGCAGTTCCTTCATGCCTTTTTCATCAACGTTGGAAAGGCCAAAGTAACGTATTTTTCCTTTTTCTCTCAAACGAAGCAAACAATTCACCACATCATCAATAGGGGTGGTTTCATCACGGTAATGCATTGTATATATATCTATATAGTCAGTATTCAGTCGGCACAAGCTTGCATCAAGTGCCTTTTCTATATAGTCAGGAGAATTATCGTAAGTTGTTTTACCATTTTCGACCCTTACGCCAAATTTAGTTTGAATAACCACATCTTTACGTCTTTCTCCCAAGCCTTCTGCCAGAGTTCTCTCTGATTCTCCCAGTCCGTATGTATCCGCCGTGTCAAAAAAGTTTACACCTTTTTCCAACGCGATACGTATGCTGTCCAAAAGTTCTGTTTTTTGAACACTTCCCCATCCGTAACCTCCCATGGGGCAACCGCCTACGCAAAAACGTGAAACGGACAAATCCGAATTTTCAAGCATTATATATTCCATAGTGTGTTCCTCTCCGCATCCTTACAAATCATTTAATAATTACACCAATCGCTTTTTTCAAAACACGAAGCACCGTCAAAAAGAAAAGTTTACAATCCGTAGCAAAAGAAATTTCTGCCACATATTTTAATCTCAACTGATTTTTCTTTTTATATACATATTTTTCATAAATTTCATCCGCATTTTCACCGCCCACTATTTCATCCAGGCTTATAAAGGTAAGCGAACTGTAATCAGTGATTCCGGGACGGACACTCAATATATTCTTTTCCATCTCATCATATGTAGAGGTATATTTTATCAATTCCGGCCTTGGACCCACAAAGCTCATTGTCCCGTTTAAAACATTCAAAAGCTGAGGTATTTCATCAAGCTTCGTTTTACGAAGAATGTTTCCCACTTTCGTAATACGGCTGTCATTTAAGGCAGTAGTTCCCCCTCCGATCTTGTCTGCATTTTTCACCATGCTCCGGAATTTATTTATTTTAAATGTTTTCCCTCCGTATCCGCCTCGTTCTGCACGGTACAATATAGGGAAACCTGTTTCTAAAGCAATCGCAACAGCTATCACCAGAAACACCGGCGACATTATAATAAACGCAAATAGAGCAATTATAAAATCAATAATCCTTTTTATTACCTTGTTGTAAAATCCACTGCTTCTTCTTTTTAATTCTTCTTCATTAAACAAAATCTCTTCCAACGCAAGTTGGTTTTGCACTTCTTTTGAAAATTCAACATCAATACCCATTTCGTTTCAGCTTTTTTCTCCCTTCAACTACTATAAAAACATATAAAAATACATATTTTATTATATCACATTTCTCCATTTATGTCAATACTTTAGGGCTTTCTCCGATGTTCTCTCTTTCATTTTTTTACATTATTCTCATATTCATTATCTGTTTCATAAATAACTCAACCTCATTGCTCATTTTGCGCCAATAAAAAAGCGAATTGTCTCCTTTGACAATTCGCTTTTCATTTCAAGTCATTATTTCAGTAGCCCTATTGCATAGTCAGCATTTTCCTCTGCCTTTTTCCTCAAAACAGCATTGGTTTCATGAAGCCTGAACCTTCTTATTTCCCTGCCCTTTACCAAAGAATCAAGAACCTCCAGCGCCTCTTCTTTTGCCAATGTTTCAACATTAATGCAATCGGACTGTCCTATAGATTCCATGAAGGCACTCACCTTAGGATCATACACAAGAGCCATTGCAGGAATTTCCAAGGTGGTGGCATAGATAAGAGAGTGCAGTCTCATTCCGATGATAAACTCCGCCTCCGACAAAACCGAAAACATTTCCGGAACCGAAAGCTCACGATTTATGATGTATGATTCTCTTTTCATTTTCCCCATAATTTCTTCCGAAATCATGGTATCATGAGGGTACTGCATAGGGACAAACAAGGGATAAATTCCGTGTTTTTCCACACAGAAATCACAAAGAGATGCCAAAACATCCGAAAAATTTTCAACCGAGTTTTTCCATTCGCGGACAGAAACAACACAAAGCTTTCTTCCTTCGGGCACTCCTGCCATCTTTTTATAATATTCTCCCGAAAGCGTAAGATCAGTATCAAGAGTAAATGCCGGATCCGCCGTTATTTTTATCAGCGGTTTTGTAACTCCGAGCTCCTTAAGCTCAACATCCGATTTATCGTCCCGCAAAGTTATCACATCTACCTTGTCAAGTATTTTTGAAGCAAGGCTTCTATCCCCTTTTTTTACTATGGGACCGATTCCGTTGGCGTAAAGCATAGTCTTAAGTCCGCATTTTTCCGCAAGATAAATAATGGCAAGATAGTATTTTATGCTTTTACTGCTTGTCACATCCTGAAGAAGGCTTCCTCCCCCGAAGAGGAGCATTTTCGCCTTTTTCATTTCGCGTCTGATCTTGAAAAAATTATATCTGTTTATGGATTTTACTCCGTAAACACGTGCGGTTTCTTCGGGAATTTTAGATAGTACCGTAACGGATATATCCGGTTTTTTCTTTCTGAGCGTGGAAAGAATTGCAAAAAGCAGTGCTTCGTCTCCACTGTTCCGAAACCCGTGATATCCCGAGATTATAATATCAGCCATTATTCCATCTCCGAACTTTTTTCTAATCCGAGTTTTTCTTTAATTTTGAATTTTTTCATAAGAATTGTAACAATTCTTACCAATACAAGATTTGCCACAAATACAAACACGGACACGATGAGACCAAGCAAAAGTCCGTTTATAACACGCATATACATAACAGAAACATCTGTAAATACATGGCAGAAGGTGTTTGTAACCGATGCCGCCAAAATAGAGGCTCCTACCGCAAATCCCCACTGTAAAAGCTTAATATTATGATTCTTCACATAATAGAAGAAGAGAACAAGGCAGGGATATCCCACAATAAATTCCTTTGTTCTGGGACGAGCGGGAAATGCTTCGGTTATGGCATTTCTCATGGCTGTTTCAAGTGCGCTTATGGTATTAACATTACCGCTTCTTAAAATATAATAGTATCCCACTCCAAGAATAAGTGCACCGATTAATACCCAGTAAACCTTTATTTCCGCAATAAGAGCCTTTTTAATATCAAAGCCCATAAGAACATTTTTCTTTTTCATAAAAATGAAGTAGTAGGCAATTGCAGTATATGCAAGAGGAAGCATCAAGGTCATTTTTATGCCACGGAAAATTTCGTTGTTTATATAATAATCCACCCCGGACAGAAGAACACACATTCCTGAAACTCCTATTATAAGAAGCACAAGAGTAAGAAGAATGGTTACAACGGTTCCTATTATTGTGTTCATTTTTGATGCATACTTTTTAGCAAAGCACATAACAACAGTCATGGTAAAGCAGGATACCGCTATGCAGAATACTGTGGAATAAAGCCTTAAAAGACCCATGGGCATTATAAGTGTCGCAAGGAATCCCAAAGCGGAAACAACCAATGCACCAATCATAACTCCAAAGGAATATTTTCCCATGAGCATTGACAGGCAAAGGTATGCCATCATAACAATTATAACTGCAGCAAACGCTCCGTTAAGTCTTGAATTTACGTCATAGTCAAATGCATTAACATCTCCGTTTACCGTATATCCCAAAGCATTCATGTCATCCATATACTGTTTAACTGCCTTCAAGGTATAATCTGCACCTTCGTCAAAGGTAACAGTAATCGGAGCAATCTGAGTAACTGTTATGAATCTTATATTTCTGTCAACTGTTGAGTTGAAAAACTGCTGTGCTCTGTACTTGTATTTCGACTCATCGGCATGGGAGTCATCGTATGTTTCATAGGAACGGAGAACCTTTTTACTGCCGTCATCACCCATTACTGCATCAAAAATATAGCTGTAGCCAAAGCACTTCTGGTTGGAAAGCTGACTTGCATCCTCTGTTACAACCAAAGTCATTTTATTTTCGGTTACTATATCAGCAATACCTTCATAGTTTTTCTTTACGGTTTCTTCCTTCTTGTATTCGATTCCCGCAGACTTTAAGTTAAAATATCTGATTCCATAGGTTTTAACCAAATAGTCAATATCATCAAGATATTTAAGGTTTGCATAATTTTTAGGCTTGTAGGAAAGAACGATTTCAAAACCTCTCTCGGTAAGCTCCTTTATAACAGTCTCATCAAAGCCCATTGTCATGTTCCAGAGCTCTTCACGACCGTTATAGAAAGCATAAATATCCATTTCCGTAACTTCTTCGATGAATGCGTAATCTTCCTTTGTGTACTTTGCAGGAATCATTTTTGCAAGTTTTTCTCTTGCATAATCCTTTTTCACCATAAGAAGATAGGTATCATAACCCACATTGGGATGATTTTCCAAAATCTTATCTGCAATAATCATGCTTTCTTCATCATACTTATGACGGAGAGTATTAAACTTTATACAGGTTATATCTCCCCTTGCAACAAGAGCGTTTACGTCATCCTCCATGATGGTAATTTTGTTTACGCCTGCCTCAAGATACTCATTAAGCATTTCTTCAAGCTTTTCATCCGAAACTTTGTTTCTGAGATCATTGTAAAGGAGGGAAACCTGAACATTTTTATTGCTTTCCTCGTTATTTATTCTCGTTACAAGAGCAGGAACCATTGCAAGAAACAATGCCCCTATAATAATCCATGCAAGAAATTTTGTTATAAAGTTTTTCATTTAACTTCCTCTCTTTCCCTTTTCATAAGTCTCTTAAGAATTCCCGTTACATAAAGTCCTGCTATATAGGTAACTCCGCAGGCTGCCAGCGGAACCAAAAATGTTAAATATCCGTGAGTAAAGTCCTTTAAGAATGTATTGAATAAAACATATACTGCTGTTGCCGATACTCCCGATATGAAAATTTTAGCAAGATCTTTTATAAGCTCCTTTTTCCAATAAGGCCCTATTACTTTCTTTATTCCGATTGCTATTGCAACAGCGTAAAAAGTAAGTAATACCGAAGTTCCCGAAGCCGTCAGAATCCCTTTGTTTTCAAATCCCGATGCCGCAATTCCGATATTTAATGCTACATTTGCCACAACTACCGCAACAGTTCCGATAACAGTGTATCTGTACTTTCCGGCAAGATATAAAATTTTATTGAAAAGTTCCTGGGATACATAGCCCAATACACCAAGACTGTATATAAAGAACATTTTTGATACCGCAAGAGTGGATTCTTTTGTAAATTCACCTCTTTCATAAACAAGCCTTATTACATCCTCGCCGAAGAAGGAAACCACCAATAAAAACGGAAGGAATATAGTAACCATTATTGTAATAATATACTGAACAAGGTCATTTACGTAGTCAAGCTGTCCTTCCTCGTAGTTTTTGGAAATCGAAGGAAATACAACCGTTGACATAGCCACAACAAAAACGCTTGATATAGTTATAAAAAGATTTGATGCATAGTTAAATGTTGCCGCATCTCCCACGAAAGCTCTGTCTATATAAAGACAAAGCTGGAACATCATATTTGATATGAAAATCCAGAGTATTTCAGGGCTTTTATCTTTGTTGGCAAGGCTTTTTTCCTTCTTTTCAAGGAATGAATAACCCTTTTTATAAAATGCCGGCAACTGAATTACAATGTGAAAAAACCATCCTATTGTGGTAACAAGAGCAACCGCCATAATATCTACCTTTTCAAAGAAAAGGGCTGCTATAATCGCCACATTAAAAGGAAGACTCATAATGGAGGTTATGAAATAAACCTTTTTATTCTGAAGCAGACCGGATACGATGTAGGCAACAACCACGAAAATCAACGACGGTGCCATTAAGTACATCATTTTCACCGCAAGGTCAAAGCTTTCCGGTGAAAGACCGGGAAGAATAGCATTCACTAAAGGCTTTGCAAAAACTGCCACCAGTAAAGCCGCTAATGTAAGCGAGAAAATGCTTTTCCTTAAAAAGGATGCGGCATAGGCTTTTTCCTTTCCCGCATTCTCCTCTTTATTAAGATTTTTTATAACAAGAGTAGAAAGCGCCACTCCAATTCCTGTAAATATAAGATTTACAAGTCCGAATACCTGCGAATATATATCCGCTTCAACGCCTGTCCCGAAAACTCCCGCAAAGGCCATATCTCTGAAAAAGCCAAGTCCCTTTGCAAGAAGAATTCCCACAACGACAAGTATATATGATTTGCCCAGCATCGGCATCCACCTTTCTTTTAATTTGAGAACTTACCTCACTTAAGATTAAGCATAATTATCCAATCTATTCTATTTTATACCAAATCAAAATAATAGTCAATGATTTCCTTAATTTTTTTATTGCAAAAAGGGCTGTTTTATATTAAAATATAAGTACTAACCATGAAAGGAAAATTCCGATGAAAAAGATATTATCGTTGCTTTTTGCTCTTTCTCTTTTGTTTTCAACTGTATATGCCAACGAAATATATTCATATAAAGAAGCCATTCCCGTTTCTGAAGGCATTACCCTTTATAAGGTAGAGGAATTTCATTCCACTCACAATCTGACCTATTCTTATATAGAGGCTGACCTTTCAAACGAAAATATCGGTCTCACCTTGTTAAAATCCCAAAGAGGAATGGATTATTCCGAAACAAATGCCGCGCTTGCACTTTCTGAGGAGAACGTGGTTGCTTCATTAAATGCGGACTTTTTCTCCCACGTAGATGATAAAACCATCGCTCTCGGAATTGAAATAAAGGACGGAAAAATGCTCCAGTCTCCCATAAATCCCGATACCATGGCAACCATTTCAAAAACCGGGGACGAGATTTTGATGGGCTATCTTGATTTTCATATCATGGCTGTTGCACCCAACTGGGAATATGAAGAAATCCGTCACTTAAACAAGCATACATCGTATTACGGCGACATTTTAATGTTTACAAGCGATTTTAACGGTGGCTACTCCCCTGCTCCGGGAGGCGAAGTAGTTGAGGTTGTAATTGAAGAAGGCATAATTAAAGAATTCCGCAGAAACTTACCGCCTTGCGAAATCCCTGAAAACGGCTGTGTACTTGCAGTTTCCGAAGGGAGCAGTATGTTCTTTTCAAACAACTTTGAAATTGGTGACGAAATTAAGTTTGACTACTATATAACCCCCGACATTTCTTCTGCCGACCTTGCTTTCGGCGGTGGTGCAATGCTCGTATCCGACGGTGTTGCCTTAAAGAGCTTTTCCCATAATATTACAGGTTATAACCCAAGAAGCGCCATAGGCATTTCTGAGGACGGAAAAAAGCTTTACCTTGTTGCAGTAAACGGAAGACAGGGCGAAAGCCGCGGCATGAGCATGACAGAACTTGCACTTCTTATGAAAGAGCTCGGATGCCATACCGCTGTTAATTTAGACGGTGGAGGTTCAACCACCATGCTGGCATCCACGGTATGGAATGAATCCGTACACAAGGTAAATTCTCCCAGCGAGACAAGACGTGTAATAAATGCAATCGGCATCACCTATGACGGCAAGGAGAATCTTGTTCCCTCAGGAATAATGCTTGAAGCAGAAAAAAGCGAAATCTTCATCGGAGAATCCGTAAAGATTCTTTCTGCAGTATATAACAAAAACCTCCGCCCCATAGATTCCGAAATCACATGGAGCAGTACAAGCGGAAAAATCAAAGACGGAGTTTTCACTGCCGATAAAGGCGGTAAGGTTACAATTACCGCAAAGAGTAAAAAGGCAAAAGAGAAAATCGAAATCTTCGTTGTTGACGAAATTTCGGGGATCGTTTCCGATGACAAGCTTAAAATCTCCGTTGGAGAAAGCAAAGCTCTTGACATAAGCGTTTTTGATAACGAAGGACATTTTGTCAAGGTCGGTGATTTGACGCCTTTTTCCATTACATCAGATAATCCCTCCGTAATTTCTTACGAGGACGGAAAAATAATTTCCAAAGGCAACGGCTCTGCGGTTATTACGATAAAAAAAGACGACGCTACGGCATTTATTTCAGTTATTTCCGGAGAAGATAAAGAAAGCATAACCATTGATTTTAACGAAGAACCGGGTACATTTTCTTCCTATCCCGACTATGTGAAGGGCGACTTTTATATTACGGAGGAAAACTCCGTTTCAGGTGATTTTTCAGGTGCTTTAAGCTATGACTTCACCGAGGACACCGAAGATTCCAAAGCGGCATATTTAACCTTTTCTGCACCTTATACCCTATCTGCCAAAGCAAAAGAAATATCACTTAAAGCCTATTCCGAAGAGGGCTTTCCTCACGAACTCAGGGCACTTTTGACAGACAAGGACGGAAAAGAGGTCAGAATAGTTTTAGGAAGCAATCTTGAGTCGGAAGAAGTTTACACACTTACGGGAGAAATACCCGAAGGTGCAAAAGCTCCCCTGACGCTGAAACGAATTTATGCTCTTTATCAAAACGAAGAGGAAAAGGACAGCGGCACAATTTACATTGACGACCTTACATTCGAAAGGGCAATTCCTTTGACCTATCCCGAAAAGCCTGATAACATTTATTCCGATTTTGCCAACAAAGACGGTGACGGCGAAAAGCTTTTTATAGCCTCACTTTCAGGCGAAAGCGACACATTAATCTCCCGTTTTCTTGACAAAGAGCTTTCAAAGGAAGCAGAAAAAAATGATTTAAGCCTCCTCATCGGCAAGGAAGATGCTTTTAATAAAAAGGAATCAGATAATGCTCTGTTAATAACACTTTCCACCGATAAAGGCGGAATAAGAGCCACTTCTCAGCCTCAATGGACTTCTCTCAAAACTGCGGTGTCAGAAAGCGATGCCCCCTATCTTTTCATAGTGAGTGAAAATCCTGTTTCAGGCTCTGATGAATTTGAAAATCAGGTGCTCAGAGATTATCTCGCATCCTTAGAAAAAGAAGTTTGTGTAATCGAAAAGGACGACAGAAACACACTTAAAATAATTGACGGAGTAAGATATTTCACAATAAAAGCTCCTGACAGCAGTCTTCCCTTAAGCCGTCGACTTGAAGATGTAACCTACTTAGAATTTCATTTGGGTGAGGACATGACCTACTCACGAAAGTTCTTATACGAATAAAATAAAGTCCGCCGTTGGCGGACTTTATTTTATTTTCGGCTTACTAAACAAAGAGGCAACAAGCCCTGCAATAATCGCCGCAGAAATCCCTGCCGCACCTGCAGAAAATCCTCCTGTAAGAACTCCTAAAAGGCCGTATTCAGCAATTGCTTCCTTAACACCCTTAAACATATTATATCCAAATCCCAAAAGGGGCACCGTTGCTCCCGCTCCCGCAAATTCGGTAAGAGGCTCATACACTCCCAGAAGCCCTAAAATAACTCCGATGCAAACAAGACTTGTAAGAATTCTTGCAGGAGTGAGCTTTGTTTTGTCAATTAAAACCTGACATACCGCACAAATTGCACCGCCAACCAAAAAGGCTCTTAAAACCATCATCCAACCGTAATTCATTAAGACTCCTCCTGCTTCTTAAAAAGCTCAAAAAGACCGAATACAACCAAAAATACGCCGAACATTTTTCTCAAGATATCACCCTCCGTAAAGTTTGCCGTTATGCTTCCCAAAATTGCACCGGGAATTCCGGATAAGGAAAGCACCATGGCTTTTTTAATGTCTATATTTTTATTTTTTATGTGTATGATTATGGCGGTAATCGCCGTAGGAATAAAGAAAAGTAAATTTGTGCTTTGTGCCATATGCTGACTCATCCCTGCAAAAAGAATTAATGCAGGGATTAAAATCGTGCCTCCGCCTATTCCCATTCCCCCTGCTATTCCCGCTATCAAAGAAGAAATTATTATTACGAGCATAATAACCTCCAGGATGAAACAAGCATTAAAATACCAAATGCTTTTCCCACATATTTAACCGGGATCTTTTTAAGCAAAAGTGCACCTATTGCCCCTCCTGTTGCCCCTGATATACCTGCCGTTACGGCACTTTTTATATCTACATTTCCTTTAAGCCCGTAGATAAAAATACTTGACAAGGAATATACTAAAACCGCCATAACTGCCGTGGCATGGGCTTTTTTCTTTTCAACCTTAAGAGCCAAGGTTAAAATTATTACCAGTAAAATTCCTCCGCCTGCACCGAAAAGTCCGTTTATAAATCCTGCCAGACACCCGATTAAAATAAGTTTAAACATATAATCACCGTTTTTATTGTTTCTTGAAATTGTTTTTTTATACAAAAATTCCTAAAGAACACTCAAATACAGTTGACATAAATTATCAAAAAGCTTATACTTATAAAAAAGGAGTGGTATCATGGTAAAAATGCATATGTTAAAGTCCGTAACCGACACGATAAATACTTCGTTTATTATAGAAAGCGAAAAAGGATTAATAGTATTTGACGGAGGCTTTGCCTCGGAAAGTGAAAACTTATACGAAAACTTAAAAAATCTCGGAGGCAAGGTTTGTGCCTGGTTTTTAACCCATCCCCACACAGACCATGTTGACGCACTGCGAAATCTTTTAAAAACTCACGGTGATGAAATAAAGCCCGAAATGCTTTATTATAACTTCCCCTCGGTTGAGATTATGAACAAATTCATTGTTTCGGGAAACGAAAACGGTGACTGGCTTCAGGGCTTTTACGACGATATTGCTCCCTTTAATGTTCCCGTAACAACGGCTCATCAGGGTGACATTTATTCCTTCGGTGATGTTACAATCCGCGTTTTAAGAGAGCATGACGACGCTGCTCCCAACAATTTCAGCAATAATTCAAGCACCGTTTACCGCCTTGAAACCGAAAATTCAAGTGTAATATTTTTAGGGGATTTAGGCGTTGAGGGCGGAAAGCATTTACTTACCGTTGCACCGCCGGAGCTTTTAAAGGCTGACTACTGCCAGATGGCGCATCACGGTCAAAACGGCGTAACAAAGGATGTTTACGAAGCCATAAACCCCGATTACTGCCTCTGGTGCACACCCACCTGGCTCTGGGATAACAAGGGTCCCGAAGGGTATGACTCGGGAAAATATCAGACTGTAATTGTTCGTGGATGGATGAGCG
>JAZRHF010000114.1:0-6537 GCA_045644565.1 Clostridia bacterium
ATACTTACAATTGCATCTCGTTTTTCCATAAAAATCTCCTTGAAAATAAATTTATAAAAAATGCCCTTTAAGCAAAACGCGTAAAGGGCATAAGAAATGCACTTCGGCGAAGGAATTGCCCACACCTTAGATTATCTCTCATTATATCTTTTTTTATTCATTTTGTCAACAATCAGCGTGACAGTAATTATCAGTATATTTCAACGATTGCGCCTGTGCTCTGTGCAATTATTCTCGATTCAACATAAGCATAGCCGTCCTTTACGGTGAAAGGTGCGTCACATTCGTTCCATACGTCATAGAACTTTGTGCCTTCCTTATAAGGAACCTTAATCACTTCACCTTCGTATGTGTGATAACCTCTGTTAAAGATTGTATACATACATCTTCCGTCGCCGGGATACTTATTCACACATACAGAATCGTGGCAGGATTCAATCATTGTTTCGGGATAGTCCGATGAGAAGCAGTCTGCATATTCCTTCTTGATGTGGAAGGATTTTGCCATAAACTTTCTTCCTCTTGTTTCTTCAACATCCCAGAAAGAGTCGTAAATTGCTTCACCGTTGAAGAAGGTTGCCTTTAAGGGCTGCCATGAAAGGTGGCGCATTGCCATGGGAAGTATGAGCTGAACGATTTTCGGGAATGCAAAACGGTAAATATCCGTAAACACTCTGCCGTAAATGTCAGATCCGTCCTCGGAATGTTTACCCTGCTCAATCATATCGTTGATGGAATCTAATATATAATAGCTTATGTTACAGTCTATATAACGGGCGTTGATGTCTGCCGCATAATATTCACCATAAAGAACAACATCCTCGGGAACTGTGTCCTTAAGCTCTGATATAAATGTTCTGTCGGTCTTTAAAAGGTTTGACGGAACTTCGTGGCCGTGTCCCTCATCAAAGCAGCGGTTGTCAACTCTGAGGCTGAATTCGTCAACATATAAAAGTCTTACTCCGGTTTCCTCGTGAACTCTCGGATACATCTTAAGAGCGTGATCTCTCCATGTTTTATTCGCGTGGCACATTCTGAAGGAGTCGTTTCTGATTCCGATATATCTTCCTGCTGCATTTTTAACACGGAGTGTGGGGAAATATTTTTCAGCTTCGGGATAAACCTCCGATAAAAGGGTGGGATGCATATAAAGGGAAATTTCTGCTCCCGTTGCATCGGACACATCCTTTAACGCATTTTTGAAGTTTTCAAGTCCGCCAAGTCTGTCATAGTCGTACTGACCGAAATTACCCCAGAGCATATGCTTATATTCTTCAGACCAGGTCCACGCCCACATATGAAGAATATCGGGAGTTTCGCCGTATATCTTTGTAATTTCGTCCATTATCATACGGAAGTTGTACTTATTTTTATCCTTTTCATACCATACAGGGAACTTATAGATAAGGGTTGTTTCTATAAAGTCGGGAATTTCGGCTAAAAGCCAGAACTTCTGTCTGTACCACATCTTATTCTGTCACTTATAGGGTTCATACCATGAATTGAGCCACTTTTTGTAGCTTTCATAGGATGCGTGCCAGTCGCCCTTATGAACATAAAGAACGGTTTCGGAGCCCTTGAACAAAGAGTCTTTCTTTATCTTAACATACATGGAAGGATATTCTACAAAGGCATCTGTTCTTCCGTCTTGCTTAATCAAAGCATATTTTCTTACCTTAAGGTCACGCTCTCTTGTGTTAAGGGCGAAGCCTGCTCCCTTTTCCGGTGAGAATATATCCATAAACTGCATGGGATAGGAAGGTGCAGATTCCTCATATACAAAGCAGGAACCGTTGCTTTCGGTGTTCTGATATTTCGGAAGGAAATACCAGGTATCCTCGCTTGTTCCGTACTTGATGTCGGAAATTACGGGAAACAAAATGCCGAGGGATATCTCTTCACCCTTATTTTCTGCCTGCATTGAAAGCTTTATTCCGTCTTTTTGGTCAAGTCCGATTTTCACGGTAATATAAAGATCTTTATAGCGGTATGTAATTTTTGCCTCGTCTGTAACAGATATATCATATCTTTCAAGATTTTCAATTTTTTCTTCGCCGTCTCTTATCTGTAAAAGAGCACCCTTCATTGTCATAGCATCGGAATATGCAGATACAACCTTTTCTGTGAAAAGACCGCCCTTTGTCATAAATTCCGCATAGAAACCGCCGTTATATATTTTAAGTACATCGCCTTCAAGTACGATTTTCTCTTCGTAATTAAAATCAGGCTCATGCCCTTTATTTCTTTCGGGGAAAGCTTCGCCAAGCTTTACATCTGCATCAGTGTTAAGGGTAACGGCACAAAGAGAAATATCTGTTTCAATCATTCTGTCTTCAAAGCCTATGCTCTTTATCTTTTTGCCGTTTGCACGTACGCCGTATACGCCCACTTCTCCTGTGATTTCGTGGCGTCCGTTCTTTATATTTTCGGGGAAGCACTCGTCAACCGTTCCGTCCTCATAGTTTATATATACGGCATAACGCTCGATGTCGTTAATCTTTATGGGCATCATAACCTCGCCCTGGCTTCCGCCGAGGATTGTGGGATCGGGAGCGCAGAAGCCCCAGCGCTCGTGGATTTTCTTATCCATATACAAAACAAAGTAAACTTCCTTTGCCTCTGCATTTAACGGAATTTCAAAGCGGCTTTCTCTGCTTTCGGGGCGACAAAGTCCTCTTTTTACGCCTTCTTTGTTAAAGTTTGTGATTAAATCTTCGTTTTCAGCGGGAGGAGGTGTGGGACGAAGGATTTTTCCCGAAAAGTCAAAAGGAATTCCCATAATTCCGAATGTTCCGGATAAAATTCCCTTACCACCGTCAACCATTCCCGGTTCATAATTATACTCATCGTTTGTAAATGAGGCTATATCAACTGTTTTATAGCCTTCGGCTTTATATTCGGATGTTTCAAATCTTTCGGGGAGCTCATTAAAAGAGCAGGTATAAAGCTTAAAGATATTGAATTCAACGTGAGGTGCCCTACTTCTGAGACGAAGACGAAGTCTCTTAACCTTACCTTTTTCGCACTTTGCAATAACTCTGTGAACAGCACCGTCGGTCATCATTTCGTTTGCACAGATAAGACCTTTTTCAACCTCGTTGCCTTCTTCATTTTCCGTTATGGAAAGAAGCACGCTCTGACGGAGCATAAAAAATCGCTGGAAATCCTTTGCGGAATATTCCATAACAATATATTCGTCAAGCTCTATCTCCTTATCGCCTTCCAACACAAATTCCCTGTGCACAAGAGGCTTACCGTCAATAGTGTAGCGTACTGCATCATCAACGGTTTTTACAATTTCTGCAGGAACTTTAAATTCATAATTTTTAAATTCAAACATAAAAATCGCTCTCTTTCTTTAGTATATAATACAACACAGAAACGCCCGTGTCTATCAATTTACTGAAATTCGTTTCTTATTTTCCGCCAAATATATAATATATCATAAATTCATTTTATTCAATGGAATTATTACGCTTTTTTCTTAAAAATACAAAAATATTGCACTTTTTTCAAAAAGTGAAATATTTTTGTACGAGGAGTCGCATTTATTGCATGCTTGTAAGACACGCAAAAGGCACTCCGACCGGAGTGCCTTTTGCAGCCAGTTTTACTGTTTACTTATCTGCTTCGATAAAACTGCAACAAATGCTGCAATTTCAGCTCTTGTTGCAAACTCCTTAGGCATAAGTTCGCTTTCGGTGCGCCCCTTCATAAAGCCCTTGCCTACTGCCCAGTTCATTGCGGAAACTGCATATTCTGAAATTTCAGAAGCGTCTTCAAAGTGAAGATTTTCTTCCATTGTAAGAGCATCCATTCCTTTATATACAGCATATCTTAACATAATTGCCGCAAGCTGTTCACGGCTAACATTTTCATCGGGTGCAAATTCATTTTCCGTTACGCCGTTTACAATTCCCACCTGCTTTGCCCAGGACACCGCATTAGCGTAATATGCCTCCATATCTACATCTGAGAATGGAATCGAACGGTTTGTCGCAGGTTCGCCCTCTGCACGGTAGAGAATCGTAACAATCATTGCTCTTGTAAGGCTTTCATCCGGTGCAAATTCGTCCTCCGATACCCCCACCATAAGATTATTTCCCACAACATAGGAGATATAGGGATAGAACGGGTCAGTTTCCCTTACATCTGTGAATTTAACATCCGCTTTCTTTTCCCACTTTGCATAAAGTGTAAAGTTCTTTGTTACCTTTGTGCCGAAATCGTAAGCGGTTTTGAAATCCTTATCGATGTACCAGCCACCAAACTCAAAGCCCTCCTTAACGGGTGCTTCGGGAGCGGTAAGAACGCTATTTCTTTCCACATATTTCTTTGCGATGGTACCTCCGCCGTTTGTTTCAAATGTAACGGTGTATTCTATGGAGCCTCCGCCACCTGATGAGCCACTCTTTTTAGCTTCTTTATCGTTATATGCAAGTGCATAGGTTGAGAATTTATCCGTTTCAAAAGTAAAGGTCTTTGCCTTTGAATCAAACTTACCTTCAATTACATCTGTAACTATATTTCCGTTTTCATCTTCATGAACTCGGATAATTCTGTAGGTTCTGTTAACGGAGCTTTTCGTGTTGATTAACTCATCGGGAATTGTAATGGTAATAGTAACCTTATTTGTGGTTTCGGTAATCTGTGTTTCTTCTGTCGTATTGTTATCTGTTACCTCTTTGAATAACTCGATATCGAGATACATACCGATTTCTGTATTTTCATCAAGGTCGTTATCTTCCTCTGCAATCACCGCTTCAGCAGCAGCCTTATCAGAAGATGTAACCTCATTTATCGGAATATCCTGAACCTCAAGATAGATACTTACGGTTGCACCGGAGGCAACAGCGCTCTGCTCCTCATCGGTGAGTACGCTGTTAAAGAGTGCCACGGAATTATCCTTAAGCTCCGCTGAAGCTGCATTTTCTTCAGAAGTAGTATTTACAACGCTATAGGTAATCGGTTGTAATACAGGCATTTCTTCAAATGCATCGCAAGATACGCAGGTGCGCTTCAAGCTGCCATCATTTAAAACCGCCCAATCTCCCCAGGTGTGAGCTTCGGTCATTTCTTCTCCGCAAACAGAGCACTTACCGCTGTGTGTACCATCGTCATTGTTTGCCCATGCTCTGCTGCTGTGTTCAGCCGTTTCAGTAGCGGTACAGGTATTTCCGTTCTTGCAGGTGCGGGTATGCGTATTTTCACCGTCGCTTACCCATCCGCCAAAGCGGTGTGTATGCTTAAGCATAGCGACTTTTTCCGTCTTCTCGTAGCTGCATACAAGGCAAGTATAGGTTTTTACACCTTCAGCAGTCTCGGTGGGTTCTGTTGTTATAACTCCCTTGTCCCACTCGTGAGCCTGACGCCCGAATGCTTCGCATCCGTTGCCATTTATACAAGTGTGCTTATGGGTATCATCATTTTCATATTCCCACTTGCCCCAACTATGATCGCAAACAATTTTGGGGATAACCTCTGTTTTAGTTGCTCCGCAATCAGAACAGGTATACTTTCTCGTGCCTGCTTCCTTGGTAGATGCTTCCTTGGTTACTTCGCCACTATCCCAAGTATGGGTTGCTTTGCGTTCGCCGGAACAAACGGAACAGGTCTTTTTATGCTCCAAGCTGCCCGTAGAAGTCCGGTTACTCCACTCGTGGTTGCCGGTTTCCTTAACGCCACATCCATCACGCTCGCAGGAACGCTCGTGAATATCAGCTACTGCATTTGCGCCGGTATCAGTCCAATCGGTCCAATCATGGCTGAGGGCTGCTTCACCCTCAACAACCTTGATTGCACCGCAATCAGAACAGGTATAGGAGGTTTCGCCTGCCTCGGTGCAGGTGGGATCAGTTACAACTCCGTCGTCCCAATCACAATCCTTGGTTTCATTTGCGTTACAACGGCAGGATCTTGTATGAGTGCCGTCCTTATTGTCAGACCAATCTGTCCAGCTGTGTTCGGTGGTTGTGGGAATATCCTCCGTATAGGAATATCCGCAATTATCTTTACAGGTATAGGTCTTAATACCCTTGGATGTATGAGTCGCCTCGCTCGTTACTACACCATCATCGAAATTGTGGCTTGCTGTCTGTGTTTCGTTACAGCGGCAGGAACGGATATGGGTAGTTTCATCATTCTCACCCCAGTCGCTCCAGCTGTGTTCATGCACCAGCTTGTCGACAGGTTCAGTCTTTGTGTGAGCACAAGTACCGCAAGTATAGGTCTTTACGCCTGCTTCCGATTCGGTAGGCTCTTTGGTCACAACGCCGTTATCCCAATCGTGTTCCCCTGTCTGATAACCATCACAAACAGAGCAGGTCATCTTATGGGTGTTGCCATCAACAGGTTTCCAGTCGCCCCATTCGTGACCACCGATTTCCTGTTCAATGCCACATTCTCTCTTACAATCACGAACGTGAGAATCCACGCTGTCATAAGTCCACTTGCTCCAATCGTGGTCGAGAGCATCAATAGATTCGGTCTTTGTTGCACCGCAGGTTTCCACCGTACAGGTGTAAGTAGTTACGCCCG
>JAZRHF010000115.1:0-8214 GCA_045644565.1 Clostridia bacterium
CGGATGACAGTTTGAGCAGATTTCCACCTGGATATCTTCTTTTGTGGAGCCTGTCTCGATTACTGTTCCGCAAGCACAACGGATTGTTGTGGGCTTATAATCGGGATGAATTCCTTCTTTCACTTGCTTCATCCTCCCTTCATAAATTTGGCAGTGTAAAATATTACACCAAAAGCCATTTTCGAGTATAACACAAACATTCCCTGATTTCAAGTTTTTTATAAAAAAATCGGTATTTTGCCTATTTTATAGGCCATATATACCGACTTTTTGCTATAAAACAACTGTTAAAGGTAATAAACAGCACCTTTTTAATCCTTGTGGAGGCTTCTGAATTCGTCCGGGGTGATTCCCTCCATACGTTTGAAAACCATACAAAAATAGCTTGTATCGTTAAAGCCGCACTCAAGGCTTAAGAGCTTGATTTTCATATCTGTTGAAATAAGGAGCTGTTTTGCCCGGTTTATCCGCATTTTCAGAAGATAGTTCACGGGAGTTATTCCATAGGTCTCCCTGAAGGTACGGCAGAGGTAGCTTTTTGAAACGCATATAAGGTCTGCCATATCGTCAAGAGTTATGGGGCGCTTGTAGTTCTGCGCTATATAGTCGAGAACGGGGAGAATTTTCCCGTATTTGTTCTTTTCAATGTGTGTGCGGTTGGGGTTAGGCCTGGAAAGCCGTGAAATGCTCTCCATCATTTTGTAAAGAAGAGTGCTCTGGGAAAGGGGATCGGTAATTTCGCAGAGGTTTCTGAAATCCTCCCGAAGCCCCATTGTATCGCCTGTAAAAACCTCGGTTTTTCCAAAGCCAAGATAGTGAAACAGTCCTTTTATTCCATCTCCGTTAAAAACGCAGAAATAAATCTGAAAGTCTCCCGACAGCGGATAGTATTCGTGGGGAATTCGTGGTGAGAACATAAACACGTCACCCTCAGTTATAATATGCTCGGTGCCCTGTGCCAGAAATTTTCCCTCGCCCCCCGTGCATATTGCAATCTGATATGCGGCAAAGCCCTCGGGGCGGTTTATGGGAAACTGTCTTTCCCTGAATCCTGTGCGGATTACCCACAGGGGCAAAAGCTTATGTCTGTCCTGTTCAAGCATTGTCCAAATCCCCCGTAACATTGATTTTTCTCATAACCTCACGTTTTGCGGCAGAGTTGTACTGAGCGTAGAATTTGTGGGTTACTTCAATATTTTTATGTCCCATAAGCTCCGCCACCATTTTAATGTCTACCCCGTCTTCAAGAAGGCGGCAGGCAAAGGTACGTCGGAGGGCGTGGGGACGGGATTTGTCGGGGTCGATAATCCCTGCGCAGGTGCAGTATTTTTTAAGCATTTTTTCAACTGAGGAAACTGTCATCCGCTTTCCCTGACGGCTTATAAAAAGTGCGTCTTTATCTTTTATTCCGTCCATTTCATTCCGGACCTGTATGTAGTTATAAAGCTCGTTTTCCACCTGTACGGGCATAAAAATTTCCTGCTCGTCGCCGCCTTTTCGGGTTACGATAAAGGATGAAGTGTCAAAGCAAATATCCTGAATGTTCAGGTTCACAAGCTCGCTCACGCGGACGCCTGTGCCCAGATATGATATTAGAATTGCAATATCCCGTTGCTTTGTTCGCATATACTCTGCAAGATGCCGCCCCGTAAAAAAGCCTTCGCCGTTATAGAGGATGTTTAAAAGCCTCAGGGTTTCCTGGGTGGAAAGAGGTTTTTTTATCTTTTGATGAAGCTTGTTCATATCCACCTTATCCGTTACATTTTCAGGGATCTGGTCTGTTTTGTAAAGGTATGAAAATAAGCCTCTCACAGCCGAAAGCTTTCGGTTGATTCCGTAAGAGGAATTGCGTCTTGTTCTTGTTACGAGTTTCCCGTCGGGAGAAATATAGGTGCTTTGGTATTCCTTAAGGTAGGCTTTAAAACGGATTATGTCCTCAGCCCGCACCTTTCCCATATGCTCCACGGTAAAGCTTTCAAGCGCCTCCACATCGCGGAACTTGAACTTTTGCAGATATTCAAGAAAAATCCGAAGGTCGATGCAGTAGCCGATCTGGGTATTTATGCTTTCCCCGGTGTAATATATTTCTATATAGTCGAAAAGAAAATCGGGGAGATTTGTGAGATATTCGTGTAAATAAGAATGCTTGCTCATTTTTTTTACCCTTTCAATTTGGTTCAATTTTATCATATCATAAAAAAAACCAATTATCAATACTTTCACCAAAAAGAAAAGAAAAGGTAAAAAAGATTTGAAAATCATCACCCCCCCTAACCCCAAAACTTGGGGCAAAAAGGAAATCTTTTTTTGAACAAGCAAAATTGCGCACTTTTTCACGCAATTTCCTATGTTATAAAAAACCACACAAAATGAGGATTGCAAAAAGGCTTCACAATCCTCGTATATATTTTTGTTTTGAAATCAATTTTCGATAATAATTGTGGTGTTCCGGTCTTCGCCGTCAAAAAGCATATGTGGCGCTTCTCCACCTTCGCTGAAGCTGTAGTTTACGTTACGGAGTGTAACGGTCAGCGGAACTCTCTCCGAAGCTTCGCACTTTGACACTTCCTTTATTCCCGTAACAGTTACGTTTTCGAAGGTTAAATCTGCCAAATATTTCCCCTCCTGAAGTAAATTCCGGTCAGCCATATAGTGGAGGAGCCGGTCGGGGTTTTCTATTGTACAGTTTCTCAGTACTATATCTCCTGAAGGCTCGCTTTCGGGCATTTTCCTGCTTGCAAAATATATGATACCGTTTATAAGATTATGCCTGCCCTCTTCTCTCAGAAGCTCAGAGCCTTTGCCCTTAACCACTGTTCTGCGGTGGGGATAGTAGCCCGGTCCGTACATACGGCAGTTTTCAATAAGTATGTGATTTCCGCCTATACGCAGAGCATTGCAGGAGGTGTTCAGCTCGCAGTTACTGACTGTGAGATTGCGGATGTTGATGCCCGCTATGCAATCGTCCCCCGTTTTAAAAACGCAGTTTTCTATAATCGCATTTTCTATGCAGTGCATATGTATTCCGTCGGAGCCTGCAAGGCAGGTGACGTGGCGCATAGTGAGGTTTTTGCACTTGTCAGTCTGATGCATAAAGTTTCCGCTGTTGCAGATAGTGTAGCCTTCAAGGGTGATGTTTTCGCAGTTGGTGAAATATATTCCGTGGGGGCCTCTGTAGCCCTCCTCGCCGTTGCCATCGTAGCAATGTACCCCGTCTATAACAGAGCCCTTTTCGCCGATAACGGAGATATTTTTCTCGCCGTATGCAGAAATCATAGCGCGGCGGTATCGGCTTCTGTCCCATTCAGGAGGATAATAATCTGTAAACATTTCCATATCGGAGCACATTACCACGTTTCCGGGAATGGGGAATAGCTCATAATCGTCGCATTCGTCGCTTCCCTCAAGGATTGCGCCCTCGCATAAATAAACAGTCATATCCGACCACATACGAAGTGATGCGATTTTGTATTTTCCTTTGGGGAACACAACGGTTCCGCCACCTTCGCGGCATTTGTCAAAAACCTTTTGTATTGATTCTGTCTGATATTCTGAAATATCCGGTGTTACTCCGAAATCCGTAACAATATATTTTTCATTCATAATGTTTCCCTTTCCCATCACTGAATGATGATATAATACTTGCTTGAGCCGCTTACTGCAAACTGATTTTTTCAAAATCAATACTGAATTTCAGTTCGCCGTTATTTGCATACTCACGGAGAACAAACAATGTCCCGTCTTTTTCAGCAATATCGGCATACCCGCCTTTTTCTGATACGGGTATTTCTTTAAAGGTTTTAAAATCATCCTCCGATACCTTTACCGTCAGATTTGCTCTCTTTATTTGAGAGTTGCAATTTATAAAATAATTTTTTTCGCCGCCGTAGCATAAGCTTCCCTGACACACGGGATCGGGGAATCGTTCATCCCAATCAATTCCATACCAATCTTTAAATCCGTTTTTACTATATGCATGAGCGCGCAGGCGTCTTTCGCTTTCGTTTCGTACAGACATCATCACGGACCCGTCGCTGAGAACCGTAAGGGCGCATTCGCTGGGGTTTACAAGGAAATCTGCATTGAGGAGCTCTCCTGCCTGCCACGTAGCTCCGTTGTCGGAGCTGTAAACAGTGCCGATAAAAGACGGCTTGTGAGCTTTTTCATCGTCCCGGTTATATGCATACCACACGGGGATAACCATAACCCCACGGGGAGTTACTATACCGTGCCCGGGGCCGGTTGCAATCACTGTGAAAGGCCGCTCAACCGAATCAAACACAGGCGTGATTTCTTCCGGCTCAGACCAGGTTTCGCCGTCGTCTTCGCTTTTTATATAAAATACCCGTCTGTAATTTACGCAATAGAGCATATGAAGGGTATCGCCGTTTACGGTTATAACGGGATTATTCAGGGTATCGCCTTGGGAAACAATACGTTTTATTTCTTTCCAGTTTTCACCGCTATCTGTGCTTTTTATAATTTTGATTACGATTTCCGCCCAATCGCTCATATCCTTCCGGCACTCATAATATGCAAGCAGGCTTCCTTTTCCTGTGCTTACAATTCCGGGAATGCGATAGCTTAGAAATTCAGTGTTATAAGTTTCTAAATTCATAATTACTTCCTCCGGGTTAAGGTAATTATAGCATATCGGAACCTACAAGTACAGAGGAAATCTTATCTGAAACAAAAATGAGCAATACAGATAAATTTTTGAGCAATATTTTTAAAAAAAAGCAATATAAATAAAATTATAAGCAATATTTATATTGTTATTCAAGGTTTTTTTTGATATAATCCAAAAAAACGAAGGGAGATTGTTTATGTTATATACAAAGGAAATCAGTTTTAAAGATGAATTTGACGTTGTGGTATGCGGTGGTGGTTTTTCGGGATTTGCTGCAGCATACAGCGCTGCAAGAGACGGTGCAAGAGTAATACTGGTGGAAAGAGAAAGCTGTCTTGGCGGCGTGGGCACCAATGGTCATGTAAATCATATACTGGGCGCCCGCGGAATTGATGGTGACAAGGTTACCGATTGTGTAATGGGGCTTCACGCTAAGCTGGAATCGGTGCTTCTGGAAAGAAATGCCTGTGTTGATTATAACAAAACTGAATTAGAGCTCCATCCCCATGGCTGGATTCCGTTCCTTGGTGTAGGTATAGTTTTCGATCCCGAAAAAATGAAGCTTATACTGGAAGAGATGCTGGAGAGCCTGAATGTTAAAATATTGTATATGACAGATATTATAGATGTTATAAAGGAAGGGGATACCCTGACGGGAATCGTTGTGCACAACAAAAGCGGCGTATATGCAATCGGCGGAAAATACTTTGTTGATACAACCGGAGATGCAGATATATGCAAGTACTCAGGCTTGAAAATGTATAAAGGCGATGAGGAAGGCGGCCTTGCAGCGGCTTCTCTTGAAGTGCATTATGAAGATGTGGACTATAAAGAATTGTTTGATTATATGAAGGAAACAAACGACGTACGCTTCAGAGCACTTATAAATAAGCTTAAGGAAACAGGGGAATGGACATTCCCGTACGAAATTTTCATTTCCGTTATGCTCACTAAGAAAGATGTGTGTTTTATAAACACAATCCGTCAGGTGGGAATAGACGGTACGGATGTGGAATCAATAACCCGCGGAATTATAGACGGCAGAAAAGAAAACTTTGACCTTCTGGAAATTGCAAGGAAGCATTTCCCCGGCTTTAAAAATGCGAAAATGCGTAAGGTTGCCAATACTCTGGGAGTCCGTGAAACAAACCGTATTGAGGGAGAATACACTCTTACAGTCAATGACTTGCTTGAGGCAGTAGACTTTGATGATACTGTTGCCCTTTCAGGTTACGGATGGGATATGCCAAATCCCAAGAGCCCCAGCTATCAACCCTTCCACGGTGTAAAAAGAAAGTCACATATCACGCCGATTCCTTACAGATGCTTGCTTCCCAAGGGTATGAAAAATCTTATTGTTGCAGGCAGATGCATAAGTGTGGAACGTGAGGTTATGGGACCTACCCGCGTTATGGGACCATGTATTGCCATGGGTGAAGCGGCAGGAATCGCAACCGGAATGGCGCTTAAGGAAAACAAAAGCTATCCTGATGTTGATGTAACAGAGCTTCGCAAAAAAATAGTAGAGTATGGCGGACATGTGGACAGAAGTCAGGTAAAGGTAATAAGGACATTTAATAAGTAAGTAACAAAAGACGGTTTGGGAGGAATCCCCAAACCGTCTTTTGCTAAACTATTTAATAAGCACCGGGTCAAATTCAAGATAGTCACCCGCCGCAAGAATATATTCCACATCATCCGCAAGGCCTGTGAACGCGGTGTTGTGAGATATTCCGTGAAGGTGGCCGTAGATGCATTTTTTAACGCCGTATTCCCGAAGGATTTTATGAAATTCCGTCTGCTGTGCGGTTTTCGTTACGGGCGGGAAGTGGGTGAAAACCAAAAGCTCCTCACATCCCTTACTCTTTGCATCATCCAGTGATATGCGAAGGCGTATAAGCTCACGGGCATATATTTTTTTATCTTCCTCGGAGTTTATACTGTCTAAAGACCAGCCTCGTGTTCCGCAAATTCCGGTGTTCTCAACGATAAAGGAGTTGTTGTGGAGAAATTTTACGCTTTTGAAGCCTTCGCTTTCCGTGAACTGCGAAAGCTTTGAAGCCGTTGTCCACCAGTAGTCGTGATTTCCCTTAAGGAGAATTTTTGTGCCGGGCAGAGCCTCTAAGAACTCAAAATCCTTTTTTGATTCTTCAAGGTACGTTGCCCAGGAAAAGTCGCCCCCAAGCACAACAGTGTCTTCGGGGCTTATTTTATTAAGCCAGTTTTCACGTATCCGTTCAACATAGTTTTCCCAGCGCCTGCCGAAAATGTCCATGGGCTTGTCGATCCCAAGCGGCAGATGCAGGTCGGAGATGGTATATATACTCATTTCAATACCCCTTAATGATTATTGATTAAATGATAACATAAAATCAGCATTAAATCAAGTTTTTATTTTGTTAAAGAAATATTTCGCACAAGGCAGATAGTCCCATTGTGCAGAACTTGAAAATTTAATCATCTTACACACAACAGCGGCGTTCTTATATTGACATAATTTTTCCAATATGGTACAATTGTAAAGAGTTATACAGTCACGAAAATTCAGCATAATCTATTGATAAGGGAGATAAACACGGTGTCACGCGGTGTCACGGGGACCGAGGGTGTCAGGGTGTCACGGGGACGGTTCTCTTGACACCTTCGGAAAAATATGATATAATATCCATGTCACGGGGACGGTTCTCTTGACACCTTCGGAAAAATATGATATAATATCCAAAAGGATGTGAAAATTATGCCGAGAGAAGCGAGAGAAAAAAGTAAAAGTGGATATTATCATATTTTGCTAAGAGGAATAGGTCGTCAAAATATCTTCGAAGATAATGAGGACAACATACGTTTTTTAGAAACAATAATACGGTATAGGCAGGAAATGCAGTTTGAAATACATGCGTATTGTCTGATGGGCAATCATGTACATTTGCTATTAAAAGATGCAGATAATCAGCTTAATTTAATAATGAAAAGAATTGCGTGTAGTTATGCGTATTATTTTAACCGTAAATATGACAGAGTAGGACATCTGTTTCAGGACCGATTTAAAAGCGAAGCAATAGAAGATGATGCATATTATTTAACGGTATTGAGATATATACATCAGAATCCTCTCAAAGCAGGAATAGCGACAGTTGATGATTATGAATGGAGTAGCTACAAAGAATATAAAAATAATCCCAAAATTGTAGAAACGAAGTTTGCTTTGGAATTGTTAGACGGAATAACTGAATTTATAGAATTTGTTCATAGTGCAAATGATGATTTATGTTTGGAGATAAAGGAAAGCCAAATCATAACGGACAAAAAAGCAAAAGAAATATTATTAAGAGAATATCAAATGCCAAGTTTTATGGAAATTCAAAAGCTACAGACAAAAGAGAGAGATGCAATAGTTGCCGGACTAAAGAAAAATGGTCTTTCAATAAGGCAGATAGCGCGGTTGACAGGAATAAACAGAGGAGTAGTGCAAAAGGCATAAGGTGTCAAGAGAACCGTCCCCTTGACACTCAATTCAGCATTTTATGTATTATCATAAATAATGAAAGGATGAAGGTTTAATAATGACAAGTAAGGAGAAATTATAC
>JAZRHF010000116.1:0-19485 GCA_045644565.1 Clostridia bacterium
CAGAACAAGGCAAAAATCCCCCATTATCCTGACGGATATGGGGGATTTTTAACACAGTTATGTGCCAAAATTATGCTTTTGAAACGAATAATCCCTAAGTGAGGGCGCCGTTCGGCACCTTATTTTTTTCTCTTTTTTCTGTATTCCGTGGGGGAGATGCCGGTGCGGGACTTAAACAGCTTTGCAAAATAGGCGGTATCGGAAAAGCCCACGCTTTCAGAAATTTCGGCAACTGTTAAATTGTCATAACGCAAAAATTCCTTTGCCTTACGGATACGGCTTTTTATTCTGAATTCCCCGGGAGAAAGGTTTGAATATTCCTTGAAAAGCCTGCGGAAATAAATTTCGCTGACATTACACATGGCGGCAATTTCGGAAATGGTAAGCTTTCCCGAAATATCATTTTCAAGGTAAGATATGCCTTTTTCAATAACGGAAAAGCGATTTTCTGAAAGGGTCCTTGACCTTTCAAAGGAGCCGATGTCCGTTAAAATGTCATACATAATTGATTTCATTTTACAGGGGGATGACAAGGCGGCATTGCTTAAGGAACAAAGCTTTTCAAAACGCTTGGAATCCTTGGGAAAGTCCGTGTCGAAAACCAAAATCCTGTCGCTGAAAGAAATTTCTTCGCCGTCTTTATATAAAAATAAATTTACGCCTACGGTGCTTCCGCCGTTTATGGGGGTGAATTTAACTGAATATTCCGATCCCTTGGGTAAATAGACTAAATTTCCGCTTTCGGCATAAAGCTTTTCACCGCTTTTTAAGGTGTATTCTGCGCGGCAGGAGTCAAGATACAAAAGCATATGCATTGTTTTGGGCTCGCCGAATGATGAAAAGGAGTCGTGTCCGTCAGCCCAGAATCTTCGGAGAGCATTTATAACTTTTATCGAATAGTCATAGTCGTAAAGCATATCGGGAGATATAATTTTCATTGCATCACCGCCTTTTTTGTGCTATGATGATTATAACAAAGGTTTTTTGCTATGTCAACTCTTGTATCGAAAAGTTATGATTTTGTATCGTTTTATCCGTTGACGGATTTTAAGTATGATTTTATACTGAAGTAGTATTATTATGGAGGTGTTTTTATGAAAAAAATTCGAGTTGGTATTGTTGGCTACGGCGGAATAAGTCAGGGCGTTCACGTTCCCGGCTATCTGGCTTGTCCCGAAAATGCAGAGATTACAGCAATTTGTGAAATAAATCCCGATAAATTAAAGGCGGCAAAGGAAAAACTTAATCTTCCCGATTCTGCGCTTTTCACAGATTATAAGGAGATGATTGACTCGGGTCTTATTGATGCGGTTGACATTTGTACGCCTAATCATATGCATTGTCCCATAGCATCCTATGCCATTGATAAAGGACTTCCTTTCAGCACAGAAAAGCCTATGGGCTTAAGCTTTGCCGAAGCAAAGGCACTTTACGATAAGGTGGAAGAAGCAAATGCAAAGGCATTCATCTGTTTTTCCTGGCGCTATCGTCCCTATACAAGATATGTAAGAGACATTATTAAAAGCGGTGAAATCGGAAAAATTTATCATATTTATATAAGCTACATAAAGGACAGCGGTCTTTGGGAAGGCAGAAAGCTTGAATGGAGATTCGACAAGGACAGAGCAGGTACGGGCGTACTGGGCGATCTTGGTAGCCATATGATTGATATTGCCCGCTTCTGGGGTGAGGAATTTAAGGGCGTATTCGCTCAATCCGGTACATATATAACCAAGCGCCCCACAGAAGATACAGGCGAAATTAAGGAAGTTACAACAGACGACTGGTGCAATATAACAGGTATGACCGAGTCTGACATTCCCGTTACAATTTCACTTTCCAGAACGGCAACGGGGTTTGATGACAGAATTACCTTTGAGGTATTCGGAGAAAACGGAAGACTTCGCTATTCCTGGATTGCAGGCAAGCAGGATATTGAAATCTGCACCGGCAAAGAAGACGTAAAAGCAAGAAATGTCCGTCATTTAGTGCCTCCCGCAGGCTATGAGGCAAATCAGTCACTCTACTTTATCAATATGATAAACGGAATTGAGGACGAATTTACCGCTCATTTAGAGCACGGAATCGCCTGCCAGAAGGTTTTGGATGCGGCAGAAAAGTCTGCTGTCGAGGGCAGATATGTAACTATTGATGAAATAAGGTGAAAAAATGAAGCTTGGAACTTTAGTAAGAATTACTGATATTAATAAGGCGGACGAGGAATTTAAGAAAGTAAAGGAATTCGGACTTCCCTCCTGCCAGCTTGTGTATAAGCCGAAAGAATACAAATCGGAGGATGCTCTTATAATAAAGGAAGCATCGGAAAAACACGGCATTGAAATTTCCGCAATGTTTGCAGGCTATAACGATAATGATACAGTGTGGGATATTTACTACGGCTATAAAACGGCAGGCATAAATGTGGAAGCTTACAGAAAAAGCCGAATTGACTACATAAAATCGGCATCGGATTTTGCAAAGGAGATCGGAATTACCGACATCATCATCCATGCAGGCTTTGTGCCCAATAACCCCTTTGCCGACGAATATGCTGTTTTAATATGCGGTCTTAACACGTTGACAAGCTATTTTCGTCCCAAGGGACAAAACCTCCTTCTTGAAACAGGAGGCGAAGCTCCCATAACCCTTCTTCGTTTAATTGAGGATGTGGGATCTGACAATCTTTTTATCAACTTCGATCCTGCAAATATTCTTATGTACGGCTACGGTCATCCCGTGGACGCTCTTAAGGTATTCGGAAAATATGTAAGAAATATGCACGGTAAGGACGGCTTTCTTCCCACAGATACACGCCGTACAGGAAGGGAAGCTCCCGTTTCTGAAGGTGCGGTGGACTTTAAGGGCATAATTGAAGAATTCAAAAAGCTTTCCTATGACCGATATATTACCATCGAACGTGAAATATCAGGCGAAGCTCAGATAAGGGATATCATTAAGGCAAAGGAATATTTTGAAAGATTGTTAAGTGAGGCAGGCATATGTTACTGAAAAACGGAAACGTAATTACCGAAAACGAAATTCTTTACGGCTACGATGTGGAAATAACAGGTGATACAATTACAAAAATCGGAAAAGACCTTTCGGGGGACGACTTAATTGATGCGAGCGGAAAATTCGTAATGCCGGGACTTATTGATATTCATACCCACGGCGGTTTCGGGGGCGACTTTTCCGACGCCACGGAGGATTCCTACGACAAGGCACTTTCCTTTCATTCCCAAAACGGAACCACTTCGCTTTTAACATCATCGGTAACTGCACCGATTGAGGATATATTGATGCTTGTCGATATGACGAGAAAGTATAAAAGCAAAGAAAACCCCGTGTGTCGTGTCCTTGGTGCGCATATTGAGGGGCCCTTTATTTCCGTTAAAAACAAGGGAGCACAAAAGGAAGAATATCTGCTTACACCGGAAAAGGACGGCTATGAGTTCATATCGAAGAACGTCGATGTGATTAAAACCATTACCGTTTCAACAGAAATTCCCGGGGCTGAAAAAATGATAAAGGAATTAAGCGAACTTGGCGTATGTGTTGCAGGGGGTCACGACGACGGCAAGGCGGAAACAATTTATCCTGCCATTGATTCGGGGATGAAGCTTTGCACCCATTGGTACTGCGCAATGTCAACGGCAAGGGTTGAAAACGGAAAACGAAGCGCAGGTCTTATGGAAATCGGTCTTACCGATGATAGATTAAGCCTTGAATTACTTGCGGACAATCACCACATAATCCCCGAGCTTTTAATGATGGCATATAAAATGAAGGGTGCCGATAAGCTTATCATCGTGTCCGACTGCCTCCGCGCAGGGGGACAGCCTAAAGACGGCAGAGTTTATACTCTGGGCAGGGAAAAGGATACCGAAGCTACAAAATTCATTGTGGATTTAGGTGTTGCAAGACTTCTTGACGGAACACGTTTTGCAGGAAGCATAACACCTCTTGGCATAATGCTTAAAAATGTGACAGGGGCAGGAATTCCCCTTCTTGATGCGGTTAAAATGGCAAGTATTAATCCTGCGAAAATGATAGGAGAAGATGAAATATTAGGCTCAATAGCGGAAGGCAAAAAGGCGGATATTTATATTGCGGATGCAGAATTAAATCCCAAAATGACCATAGTCGGCGGAAAAATTGTAAATAAGGAGAATTGACATGGATATATATAAAATTTCAAAAGAAGAATGGGCGAAAAATTCAAAAATTCCTTTCAGAGTGGCTGAAAAGGACACGGATATGCACATTGAAATGGCACGATTAATGGCGGATGTGATAAAGGCTAACAATGAAAAGGGTAAAAAGACTTTAATCATCCTTCCCGTTGGACCCATCATGCAGTATGAGCCTTTTGCAAAGGTGATAAACGAGGAAAAAATAAGCCTTAAAAATTCCTGGTTTATCAATATGGACGAGTATTTGGACAGCGAGGATAAGTGGATTTCATACGATACCGACCTTTCTTTCAGAGCTGTAATGGATAGACTTTTATATTCAAAAATTGACGGTGAGCTCATAATGCCCGAAAGCCAGCGTCTTTTCCCCGTGCCCGGTGAAGAAGCGGAAATTGATGCATTAATTGACTCCTTCGGCGGTGCGGATATCTGTCTTACGGGTGTTGGGATAAACGGCCATATCGCATTTAACGAGCCTCCCGAAAAGGACGATAATATAACGGATTCCGAATTTAAGGCTATCGGCACAAGATGCCTTGATATAGCAAGAGAAACCGTTGTAAATAACGGTCTTCGTAAGGTGGCAGGTGCTCTTGACATTTTCCCCAGAAGATGTATAACACTCGGTATGAAGCAACTTTTATCTTCGAAGGTGTTAAAGGTTTATCTCTACTGCGACTGGCAGTGGGGTATTGCGAGAAAAATTTCTCTCGGAGCAGAAACAAAGGATGCTCCCGCATCTTTCCTTCAGAGCCATCCCGACAGCGAAATGATAATAACGAAAGATTTATACGAATTTATGTTGTAAGAAAAAAGGTGAGCCAACGGCTCACCTTTTTTATAATGTGGATATTACAATTCCCGTTATTACAAGTGCGGCGCAGAAAAGCCTGAAAATAATGTGCTTTTCCTTGTAGAATATTTTGCCTAAAATAATCGTCACAACAAGGGATAGCTGCTGAAGCAAAATCATAATGGTAACACGGCTGTCGCTGCTTTCATTTGCCATAAAAAGCGCCCTGTCGCCAAGAAGAAGCAATATTCCCATTATTATGATACAAGGGTTTTTAATAAGTGTGGATAAATGAATTTTGGTTTTGGTGAAAAGGACGTATAAAAAATATAAAAGTGACATAAAAAGCATAAACCAAAATTGAAGCTGGGCTGAATTAAGCTGTCCTGTCCTTAAAAGAAGCTTGTCCATTGTTCCCGATATGGAGTTGCAAAAGCTTGCGATTATCACATATAAAACGGGAAGGAGGGATGTTTTTCTGCCATCTGATTTTTCGCCCCTTATATTAACCAATATGAGTCCTGCCATAACAAGCAAAAGCCCCATATACTGAAATTTGCTCATAACCTCGCTTACTAAAACCACGCCCATTATTGTGGAAAAAATAATTCTCGAGGTTTCAAGAACGCCGAAAACACTTACGGGAAGGTTGCTCATTGCCTTAAATGCAAAAAGCCAGGCAAAGAAAATGACAAAAGCCTTTAATAAAAGGTAAAAATAAAATACTTTGTTCTCTAAAATCATAGCACCGGGATCGGGGATTAAAGATACGGGAGCTATAAATAAAAAGCTTAAAGCGGTATATAAAAATAACACTTCCAATAAAGGGGACTTTTTGAGGGCTTCTTTTTTAAGTAAATTTCGCACCCCTGCGGCAACGCCGTAAAAGGCGGTTAAGCCAATCCAGTTCATATAAAGCCTTCTTTCCTTTTGCTAATCAATACATTGGATTATAGCATACTTTTGCACGAAGTGCAACAATAGTTTTGTGCCTGCTTTTGCTTATTCACATACGCTTATGCAAAATCGACCGCGGCACAGCCTGCGCCCTTCCTTCATCTTGCGGGAGCAAAAGGAAAAGCTTATTTGCTTTTCTGCTTTTGCTCCCCTTGCTTCATAAATGCTTTGTTGCATTTATTCCGCATGCACCGGACGCGGTCGGGCTCGGTTCCAATCTGCGCCACGCGCAGATTGACAGCGTGCAAAGCTCCCGCGAAAAAGAAAAAAGCCGTAGGATAAACCTACGGCTGGTCTGAGTGGGGAGACTCGAACTCCCGGCCTCTTGAACCCCATTCAAGCACGCTACCAATCTGCGCTACACCCAGATATTCTCGCTAAACGCAAAAACTATTATAGCATAGCAAGAATGGTTTGTCAAGAGAAATTTTTGATTTTTTTAAATATTTTTAAGCTAAGGCAATAACTCCTGTTTCGTTAAGAACAAGAAGAAGCATATATGCCGCATAAATTGTTAAAAGAGCAAAGCCCTGCCATTTCTTAAATCTGCCCTGAATAATTGTAGGAACGACAGCAACGGCACAAGCTAATATGCAAACAGGGAAGTCGAATGTAAGGTTAACCTTTTCAACGGGAAGAGCCTCACCGCCGATAACTGCACAAAGGGGCAAAATCAAAGTGGTGTCGATGATATTGGCGCCGATGATGTTACCAACAGATAAGGAGGATTCCTTCTTTCTTATGGCTGTAAGTGTTGTAACAAATTCAGGCAAGGATGTGCCGAGAGCAACAACAGTAAATCCAACGATTGTTTCGCTTATTCCAACGCCGTAAGCTATTGTCTTTGCGGAAGATACCAAAAATTCTGCACCGAAAACGATGGAAGCGGTACCTAAAACAAACCACAAAATTTTTCCGGGGATGTGCTTCTTGTCGTAGTTTTCCCCTGTTTCCGCTTCAATGTTGCTCTTTTTACCTTCGATAACGTTGCTTATCATGAATATGATAAAGATTGCCCAGAGTATGTAAGCAGACCAAACGGGAAGGGATAAGTTAAGTGAAAGAAGGGTAAGACCGATAACCGCACCGAGTAAAAGGCCACCTTTTAACGAAAAGCTCTTTCTGCTTACCGCAGCACTTATTGCCACAAGGGAAACGCCCATGATAAGGGTTGTATTTGCGGTAACAGAGCCGATGGCATTACCGATTGCAAGCTGAGCCGAACCGTTCATGGCAGCTCTTACAGATACCAAAAGCTCGGGGAGTGTGGTTGCAAAGGAAACAACAGTTGCACCAACTACAAATTTGGGAATTCCTGTTGCCTCGGCAAACCATGCGGCAGAATCAACGAACCAGTCGCCACCCTTGATGATCAATGTGAGACCAAGGATGAAAAGAACTGCTGCCACAGCAATGAGTGCACCCTCTGAAAGGGAGCTGAACAAAGAGAAACCGAAAAATTCCATTTTTTCTACCTCCGTAAAAATAAAAAATCCAAGTATGGCATGTCATACCCGGAAACTTACAAAATAAAAAGCCCATGTATAGCTACCATAGCAAACATGAGTCTCGCAAATTAAAACAAGCCAGACCGAAAGGCCACGATGTTGACTTGCTACGCGTGGATGCGCATGCTACTCCCCCACGAGTGGGTATTATAACAGAATAAAGGTGTTTTGTCAAGGGTGAGAAATATGAAAAAATTCAAATTATTTTAGTGGAGTTATATGGTATGAGTGTTTTTTTCATTTATAAAAGGGAGAAAACCTAATTTACATATTGAGTAAATTGTGATAGTATGGTAAATTGTAGGGGAGGGGTTCCACCCCCTCCCGCATTCGGATTTTTAGTGAGACAAGGGGGACATATGATGTTTAAGGACACATATAAAGAAGCACTTGCGGCTTATGAAACATTTTGGGAACGTACCAACAAAAAGCGCCCCATAGTAAATTTATGCTACGGAAAGCCTGACTTTGAAGCGTACAGACAGCCCCTATCTCTGGAAGAAAAATATCTTGATATGAAATACCGCCACGAGGCACATAAAAGGAGAAGGGACGGGCTTGGATATATGGCAGAAGGTGTTCCCACCTGCCCTTCAAATTTCGGTCCAGGCTGTGTTGCGGCGTGTATCGGCTCCGATTTCAAGCTTAAGCCCGATACCATATGGTTTGGCTCTGAAAAGGTTATTGAAGATCCCGAAAATCTTCCCGACCTTGAGTTTGACGAGCAAAGCGAAATGTGGCAGCTGATGATGGAATCCCACAGGGAATTTTCCTCCGACCCCGAAACTCATTTTACAATTGCTGACCTCGGCGGAATACTTGACATTGTGGCAGCCCTTCGCGGAACGGAAGAGCTTTTGTACGATTTATACGACTACCCCGATGAGGTTAAGGAAATATCGGCAAGGGTAAAAAAGGCGTGGTTCAAAGCATTTGATTTGTCGGTGGATGCCATGATAAAGTATAATCAGCCCTTTGACAGCTGGATGAATATTCCGTCGGAAAAGCCATGGTATCCCATTCAGTGCGATTTTTGCTATATGATTTCCCCCGACCAGTTTGAAGAATTTGTGCTTCCTGATGTTACCGACCAGGTAAATCATATGCCTCGTTCCATCTACCATCTTGACGGAGTAGGAGAGCTTCCGCATCTTGATATGCTTCTGGATATAGAGAATCTTACGGGTATTCAGTGGACTCCCGGCGCAGGCAAAGAGCCACTTTATGATGAAAAGTGGTTCCCGCTTTACAAAAAAATTCAGGATAAAAAGAAAAATCTTGTGTTAATCGGCGGTGTTGAGGAAAGACATATGGAAGAGGCAGAACGCCTTGTCAAGTCGTTGGATCCCACGGGATTATACTTTAATGTTTATGCCTCGTCAAAGGAAAAAGCCGAGGAAATGATTGAAAAAATCACCCGCTGGTCAGAGTGAGAGAAATAAAAAAGAGAAATGCCAACGCATTTCTCTTTTTTACTTGACAAAACAGTATAAATTCTTTATAATAACAAAGTACTGAAGGTTTTTCTGATGTATATAATGAAATATAGCTTAATAACGGGATGTAGCGCAGTTTGGTAGCGCATCTGCTTTGGGAGCAGAGGGCCGCAGGTTCAAATCCTGTCATCCCGACCAAAAAGAGAGTATATCCGAAAGGATATACTCTCTTTTTATGTTAACGTAAGGATTTGAACCTTAAGAAGGTTTTTGCGTGAAGAAAACGATTGATAATCGTTTTTAGCAAAAAGCTGCGATGGCGGGTACCGAAATGCAGCGCATTTGGGTCGCCAAGCAGGCAAGACGCGAAGCGGCTTTATCCTGCCATCCCGACCGCGTCGGAACAAGTTTCGCTTGTTCCGATTTTTATTTAAAAACCGTCACTTGCTTCACTGTTCCTCCTTTCCCCCTAAAGCCTGCGGCTTTCCGGGGACCCCCGTATATCCAAAAGGATATGCTCTCTTTTTATTTTTACTTGAAATTCTCCAGCAGATATTTTTCCGCCTCGGTAGACCAAAGACCGTTGTTTGCTTTTACAAGTTCATCTAAAGTCTTGAATCTCTCATCCGTTTCGCCGAGCTTTTCAAAATCTGTAAGAGCAGTTAAAGGAAGCTCGATATGGGTGTATATAAGCTTCTTTCCGCCGGGGATTTTAGGAAGATTTACTGTGGTATCAATTGCCGCATCAATACCGCCGATATGAGTTATCATAACGGAAGGATCCAAACGGTTTTCGCCGAGGAGCTTAACGATATCTCTCATATCCTCGGGAGTGCTTCCGCTTGTGCCGGACACATGGTGCTGTGCATAATGCACATTATAGAAATTAAAGTTGGCGCTGAACTTTTTATCAAGAGGTCCTGCGAAGAAATTAAGAGAGCCGTCAAAGCCAAGTATTGCATCGCCAAGCTCCACAACTGCGGGAACGGGAGCATACACGAATACATCGTCAAAGCCTGTGCCGCCTGAAAGAGCGATAAGCTCATCCTTGTCTGATGTATTGGAGAAGATAAGCTCAATTCCGTCCTCTTTTGCCTTTTCGGCAGAGAAAATCGAAGCTGCACGGTCAAGTCTTGCCTGATCAAGGTCGGTAACTACAACCATAGAAGGCTTAATATCCCCGTGAAGTGCAATGTCGATTGCAACAAGCCCCATAGGACCGCAGCCTGCAAGAATTGCAACCTTTCCGCCCTTCTTTATGCCTGCAACGGGCATTAAGTTTTCGTCAAGGTGCAAACTTGCCTTGTATCCTCTGATTACGCAGGATGCAGGTTCGATTAAAGAACCGTTGAAATAGGAATCACTGTTTAACTTCATTAAGAAGTTGTTGTCTAAAATATGCTCGTAAACGATGGAATAGGTGGAAACACCGCCGATATCGTGGAAGGTATAGCCTACTGTTTCGGGTCCGCCGAGATATGCAAGAACGGGAGGCATAACAACCTTGTCGCCAACGGAAAATTCATTCTTCCATTTGTCGCCTACTTCAATTACCTCTGCACAAAACTCGTGTCCTAAGATAATAGGATTTTCTGCCACATCTTCGGGAACTCTTAAATGATTTTTTCCCTGCAAAATGGTTTTATGTGTGGACATACACACGCTGTCGGAAATGATTTTTATTAAAATTTCACCGGAGGTTATGGGACGAAGCTCGAATTCTTCCAATCTTGCATCGTTTGCTCCGTAAAGTCTTGCTGCTCTTGTTTTCATATTATCACCTTATATCCTTCCTGCGCTACCGAAAGTTCTGAGCTTTTCACGAACAACTTCCTTCATCTGCTTTATGGCATCCTCATATACAAGGAAAGGCCAGGTGGAGGGATTTGTCATCGTGTTTAAGTAGTTTTTAAGTCCCTGATTGAGAGCGAAAAGCACATCAGAATAAATGTTTATCTTTGTGATGCCGTGGTGAATGGCGTTTTTCATCTGGTCGTCGGGCGTTCCGCTTCCGCCGTGGAGAACCAGAGGTCTGTCGCAAATGGCAGTAATTTCGTCAAGTCTGTCAATTCTGAGTTCGGGAGTTTTCTGATAAACTCCGTGAGCTGTGCCGATAGCAACCGCAAGAGCATCAACATCGGTAATTTCAATGAATTTTTTAACTTCTTCGGGAACAGTAAGGCTTTCACCGGGGTCGGTGTCGCTTCCTGTTTCGCTGATGCTTCCAACGCTGGCATTACCAACGTGTCCGAGCTCTGCCTCAACAGTGATGCCGTTTGCGTGAGCAAACTTGGTAACCTCGGCAGTTTTCTTTGCGTTTTCCTCGAAGGGTAATACAGAACCGTCATACATTACGGAAGAAAATCCTGCACCGATTGCGCTTTTTATAAATTCAAGGTCTGTTGCATGGTCTAAATGGAAACAAACGGGGATGTTGAAAAACTCGGATGAACCCTTAATCATTGTGGTTAAGAGGTTTAAGTCTCTTCCCTTAAGGTCACAGCCAAGTCCCATGAGAAGGGCGGGGGACTTTTCCTCCTCGCAGGTTTCAAGTACGGCCTTCATCATTTCATAATTGCTTACGTCAAATGCAGGAATAGCATAGTGATTTTTCTTTGCATCTGCAAGCATTTCTTTCATTGTAACTAACATATAAAATACTCCTTTACTTAAGATATACCTATCATAACATATTGCTTAACATTTGTCAATTACAAATGTTAAAACTATTGACTTAAACTTAAAATGCTGGTATAATAAGGATATATTGAAATCCAAAAGGTGAAAAATTATGAACATTCAGAAAAAACAAATGCAGGAAGCGGCACTTTTGTATTATGAAAAAAAGTACACGCAGAATGAAATTGCAAGTATAATGAATTTATCCCGTCAGACGGTTTCAAAGCTTCTTAATGACGCGGTAAAGGAAAATATAGTTGAAATTAAGATAAACAATCCCGAAATTGTCTGCAAAGAATATGAGGAAGAAATAGAAAAAAGATTTGGTATAAAAAATGTAATTGTATGCGGAGTAAGTACGGAAAATGAAGAGCTTTGCAGACTTATGACCGTGAAAAAAGCTTCAGAATATATAACTCCCCTTATAGAGGAGGGGGATAAAAAAATAGGTGTTTCCTGGGGAAGAACAATTCAGATGCTGATTTCCGAGTTCCCCGAGGTTATAACGGCGGGAAATATGGTGTTTCCCTTATTTGGTGCGACAGATCAGGAGCAGTCCTTCTTTTCATCCAACGAGCTTGCCAGAGGCTTTGCAGATAAAATCGGTGCAAAGGTGAAATATGCCTGGTTTCCATATAAGCCGGATAGCGAAAGGGATGGGGAGCTTGTCAAGAAAACATCCTACTATGATAGCTTAAGCAGGCTCTGGGAGGATATCGACATTGCCGTGGTTGGCATAGGGAACAGAGAAATTATTGAAACGTTGGGCAGGGTTTTCGGATACAGTGAAAACTGCAATTCGGCAATAGGGGATATTTCCACTCACTTTTTCGATGAATCGGGAAACATTCTTGAACTATACGAAAACACCCTTTGTGCAAGCAGAGTTGATATAAAAAATGCAAAAGAGACTATTGCCGTTGCATCGGGAAGGGGCAAAACTGAAGCGATAATCGGCGCACTTTATACCGGAATGATTGACACACTTATTACAGATGAGTATACCGCTAAAAGTATATTGCAGGCAAAATAAAAGATTGCAGGAAAATCCTGCAATCTTTTTTCTTATTCTTCAATTCCTTCGGCTGTGCCGTTATATTCGTGAAGGAAATCTTCTGCAATTTTCTGCATAGTTACCTTGACTTTTCCTTTTTCCGAAAAATCAAAATACATATGAAGTCTGCCAAAATATGTGTCTGTAATCTGCACTTCTATTCGGAGGGTATCTCCAACCCACATTGCGGAGTTTGCCGAATTAAAGTGAAGGTCAGGCTCGCTTCCGCAGGCAACTTTGCCTGAATAGCCACCCTCGGGGAAAGGCTCAAACACGTTTTTGTCAAAGCCGAAGTTAATAGCCTTTTTACCTCTCTTATTGGTGTAGGTCATTTTGCCTTCGTCACCGCTGAATGTAAAGCAAACATTTTTAAGCTCCATGGGGTTTTCGGTAAAGGTAAAGGTTTTGCCGTTAATTTTGGCTGATTTTTCATCGTCTTTACCATTGCAATGCCAAAGCTCAAGAGTTTCGGAATAGGAAAGAAGCTCATCTGTTGCCTCTTTGTTTTCGGGGAGTGCTGAATCTTCTGCGGTGTTTAACACAAGGTCGAAATAAGTATTGATAATAGTTTTTTCCGCAGTTCCGTCACCCTGATTATCCGCATTGCAGATTAAAATCATATCCTTGTCGGGGGAGCAAACCGCAAACTGACTGCCCATACCGTTAAAGTAGAAGGAGTTGTAGGGAAGAGTCCAGAACTGATAGCCGTAGCCGTATCCCTCGCCCTTATGAACGTCGATTAAGTTGCTTGTTGCTTCTTTCAGATAGTCGGAATCAAGAATCTGCTCGCCCTCGTGGTTGCCGTAATGCATCGTGAAGTTTGCAACTTTAAGTAAGTCGGTGGGTTTGCAGATTAAGGCAGAATCGCTCCAGGAGTGACCGCCGGGGCATGTAAGCATATAAGCCTCTTTGGAGACACCGATTTTGTCCATAAATTTTTCTCTTAAATATTCCATCAGGGTTTTGCCGGTTAAACGCTCAACCATAGCACCCATAACAAAGGACCCCGTGGAGTCATACTCAAAGAAAGTACCCGGTTCTCTGGAAACTCCGTTAAATGTACCGCTTGCCCAGAAATAGTCCCTTACACGGTCGTTGGGCTTGCGGGAGAAGAAATAGCCGGCACCTACGGGCCAGCCCGTTGCCATCATAAGCATATTTCTTACGGTCTGCTTTCTTACATTTTCGCAGGCACCCTCAGTTGTTTCGGGGGAGAACACGTCGCATATTTTTGTATCTGAAGTAATTTTTCCTTCCTGAATCAAAAAGCCTACTGCGATACTTACAAAGCTTTTTGTAACTGAATACATTCTGTGAAGAAAGTCCTTGTGAAAGGGCTTCCAATAGCCTTCGTAAACGATGGTGCCCTTTCTCATTATTATGATGTTGTGAGTGGAAAGGTTTGCGTTTTCCAGAGCTTCAATGTATTTTTTAATGTTTTCGGATTTTATTCCCTGAGATTCCGGTGTGCCGTACTTGAACATAAAACCGCCTCCTCGTTTTGTTAAAAATATAGTAGCACTAAAGGGGGATAAAGTCAACGTAAAAGAGGAAATAAGTCTTGTTCGGACATATAAAAGATACTTTTTCATAACAAATTTTTATGTTGCATTTTAAGGAAGCTTGGAGTATAATCTTTCCGTAGGAGATGATTTTTGTGGGAAAATTTGACGGAATACTTATATGTACCGACCTTGACGGAACGCTACTCGGCTCTGACAGAGAAATTTCGCCTGATAATATTTCAGCCATAGAATATTTCAAGTCCGAAGGCGGTTTTTTTACCTTCGTAACGGGACGTTCGAGCCATATTGCAGGAAAAATATATGAAAAAGTAAGTCCCAACACCCCTTATGTATGCTTAAACGGAGGCGGAATTTACGACGGAGAGGTAAATAAATACCTGACATTTGAAACCGTGCCGAAAGCCGAGGTTTTGGAGATACTTGATTTTATATCGGAAACTATTCCCGAAATGGGAATTCAGGTAAACACGGAAAAGGCAATTTATTTTTCCCGTGAGAGTACGGCGATGCAGGATTTCAGGGATATAACAGGCTATCCCGATAACATGAAGGACTATAAGGAAATCGAAGAGCCTATACAGAAAATTTTGTTTGCCCACAGAGATGATGCAAAAATAAAAGCTCTTTCCGAGGAACTTTTGGCCCATCCTTTGGCAGACAAGTTTGATTTTATTCAATCGGAAAGAACGCTTTATGAAATTCTTCCCAAAGGAGTAAACAAGGGAAAGGGCATGAAAAAACTTGCGGACATTTTAGGAACGGACAAAACCGTTGCAGTGGGAGATTATTATAACGACATATCTATGATTAAAGCCGCAAAGGTGGGCATTGCCGTTGCAAATGCGGTAAGCGAAGCAAAAGAGGCAGCTGACATAGTTACCGTTGATAACGACCATAGCGCCATTGCAAAAATAATACATGACATCGAAAGCGGAGTAATAAGAATATAAATAGATATATTGATAAGTATAAATATAAAAGCCATAAAAGATGCGAAGAGATTAATTCTCTCCGCATCTTTTTTATCGTCTCTTCTTTTTATCCTTAAGTGTAAAGTTGTCCCAGCCACCGTACCATGCAACAAATTTTGAGTAGGTTCTGGCAACAGGAAGGTCATAAAATTCAGAATAAAGGAAACGGTCTCTCTTTCTTATCATTTTATAATCTGATTTGTCCACATAGCCCGATGCCAGGTTATCTCCCTTGGGAGCCTTTTTTGTGCGAAGCTTTATGTTTGTGGCAATAAGTGAAACGACATAGGGTATTATGACAAGCATAAAGGAAAGCAAGAGCTCAGGGCGGTTAAAGGTTATATCAAATGTCCTTAACAAAAACATGGAAAGGAAGGTTAAGAGAGTGGTTATTCCGAAAGATATGCCGAAGGCTTTGGCAAAATATATATTTCTCTTTTTAAAGCTTATGGGAATTTCACCTACAACCTTTCCCGTCTGTCCGTTAACGGCATAGCGGAAAAGCTTTCCTTTGTAGGGGATATTCAAAAGCCATACGGGAAGGAGATTGCAGTCGGCAAACTTATTTGAAAGTCCGTATTCTGAAAAGTCACGAAGCACGTTTTCATATTCCGTTACGGTTTCAGCGAAATCATTTTCCAATGTGTTATGAAGCCTTTCGTTTGCCCGTTTTTCCGCCTCAAGTTTTGAGATATTTGCCTTTTCTGCAATAAAATCTTTTAAGCAATCCTCTGTAAAGGGAACAAGCTCATTAAAATCATAGGGCTCTAATGCCTCGGTGTATGAGTTATCCGCCACATCGGAGGCATCCACGGGGATGTTTTCGAAATCAATGGTGCCTTCACGGTACAGGGAGTAGGAATTATAAAAAGAATAAGGTCTTCTTGCGAAAAAAGTTCTGCGATGTATAATCTTCTGGGCGTGGTATGTAAGCTTTGCATTGCATTTGCCGTCAAAAAGCCAGTATGGGATATACAAGCCCCGTATTTCGCTTTCCGCATCAAAGCTTTCAAATTCCTCCGGTAAAAAGGGAACTTCTTTTGAGATTTTCGTAAACTGCTTAACGGCATCTTCTTTTTTTACCTTGAAGGGGATGTAAAAATCGGACAAGCCTTCTTCGCTTTCGGGGATGTAGGGAAAAGTATCATGCTCACAGTAGGGGCAGGTTATCGCCTCTTCCTTTGAAAGCTTTATAAATGCTGACTTACAGCAAGGACATAAATAGTGGGTGAGATTGCTCAATTTTATCTCTCCTGAATTATAAATTTTTAATTATTTCCTTTACTTTGGCGCCGATGTGCTTTGCCATAAAGTAAAAGCCTAAATCCGTGGGGTGGCATCCGTCAACGGTACAGTCGTAATTGCCTTCAAAAATTTCATAGCCGTCCACAAAATAAAGGTTTTTGTCACCTGCAGCAATACCTCTTTCGTAGGTTCCTTTTATTATTTCTCTTCTTACGGGCCACATTCCGCCGGCTAAAGTGGGGGCGCTGACCATAATTATGGGAAGGTCGGGTCTTCTTTCACGAAGCTTTTTATAAAAAGGCTCGTGGGTTTTCTCTAAAAAGTCAACTGTGGGAGCATTGTGGTCATAGTCATACACAAAAACGCTCATATCAAGGTTTGATATATAGTCGAGCATAGCATCTTCAGCCAGGCAGGAGCCGGAAAAACCGAGGTTTATATAGTCTGCGTCAATACTTCTATGGATAATTGCCTGATAGCTTGTACCGGGACGGCTTGCACAGCCACCCTGGGTGATGGATGAACCATAGTAAACAACGGGAGATTTTATTTTGTGATCTGCCGCTTTTTTTATTTCAGAGCCCTTTTTTATGCCGATTTCAAGCTCCCTCACACCGGAATATAAGGGGAAGTTTATCTCATAAGTATGCATTTTTCCGTCACATCTTTTAAGCTGGGTAAATCCCTCGTCTGTTACACCAAGAGCCGGAACAAAGGTGGAATGATAGATATTGTCGCAGTATATATCAAAGCCGATGGAGGCTGTGAAGGGCATATGTGATGCTTTTGTTAAATTATTAAATGTTGCATTTAAAACTATGTAGGGGGAATCCGTTATAAAGCGGAGTCTTCCGCCTGCGGTATGGGAGTGGAGTATTTTGATGCCTTCGTTTACCCTCATCCCAAGCTCTTCGGGAAGGCGGCGGTAGCGTCCGTTTTCATAAAATACGCCGTGAAGCGAAACAGCCTCATCCTTCGCATCATAAAAGACGGTGTTTTCCTCGTCAATTGAATTGTCTACAAAAAAGTTTTTATCAATGGTTGAAATGTCGGGCATAAAATCACCTGCTTATAAATATTTGAGTATATAATAGCACAGAGAATTTGCTTTTTCAAGAGGTTATAGCCAAAAATGTAGGGGCAATTCGTGAATTGATCCCACGAAAAAGCTATAAAAAGCCGCTTTTTTACGTTTGACTTAACCTGGCAAGCAAATAATGCTTGACAAAATTGACTTTTATGTTATAATATAACCTGCAGAGTTAACCTGTGGGGTGCAGATGGTTCGAAACGTCTGTACCCGAAAAATAAGTTGATAAAAGAAAAAAGATATGATAAGATTAAAGGAGAGAAATTATTGAAGAATTTTATTGATCATGAAAAACTTGACAGTGAAGGATTTAAGAATCTTAAGAAACCGGGCGAAGAACTTTTCCTTGACAGCATGAATTCAAATGCAGTAAAAGGAGTACAGACGTTTTTGAATAAGGAGGGCTTAAGGATGGAAAGGGCGAAGAGCTTGCGGTAGACGGAGTAGTGGGAGCAAACACGGCAAATGCGGTTATGGGTTATCAGAGAGCAAAAGGTCTCACGGTAGACGGCATAGTTGGCGATGAAACCTGGAACTCCATTTATAAAGACAAAAAGAAAAGTGAATCATTTTTCGGAGAGGAACGGAAAAGCAGCAGAAGAACTACCGATGATAACGGAATTCCGAATATGCCTGAGATGGACACATATAAACCAAAATCCGAAAGAAAGGACAACCATTTTTCCTCGAATTTTGATGTGTGGAGCGGAATCGGAAATCCGCTAAAGGACTATGGGAAATCGGATGACGAAAGCCTTCACGACAAGGTCAGAAGACGGTGGGGAAACGGCGGAAACCCAAGCAGAGTGCTTAGCTTATCGAGGGACAACACCCCCGGTATTAGTACGTCACCGTTTCGTACATACAAACCAACGGGCATAGCATTTGACGATTATGCTTTTTCCGAAGACGAATCGGATTTTTCACGTGGCAACCGCAGGACAGATATTCCTGAAAGCGAATACCTGCCGGAAGATGAAATTTTCGCTACAGAAGAACCTGAACTTACGCTTATGTCAAATCCGGAAAGTAAGGATAGCGGAGAAAGCAATGCGGAAGAAACAAACTGGCTTTGGGATTACATTAGAAACCCAAAGGAAACAGTAATACGTTTTGCAAAAGAAGCGGGTAAAACAATTGACGAAGCGCAAAAAGAGTTACAGCGAAATGTTTGGCAACTTGGAGCAGATAATTATCTGAGAAAAAACAAGTATTATGTTTCCGCATATATGCTTGAACATTCTTTGCAGGACAATCCGACGTCTATGACGCTGGGGAATGAGTCCGATATAGCAGAATTAATTAAAAAAGATCCTGTATATCTTACTGCTTTGGATGAAGCTATTGCAAATTCTGACGGAAAGACAATAGATGTACCGTTAAAAAACATACAGTTTGATACTGACGATTTGTATTATTCCATCCACAGAGCAACAATTCGCGTAAAAGGATATAAAAACAGTGAAGGCAAGTGGATTATAACTGCAAAGCTGGAAGATACTTATGATTTCACAGAGTGGATGACAGTTAAATTTGAAAATGGCAAATTGTCATTTGATATAAGAACGGGAACGGTTGCGAATGACGTGGCTAAGATATCTCAAAGCACCGGAGCAATAAATCCGTATATGGTGAGGGTATATTTTAACACTATAAGGTAAGGTGAGGTTATGAATTTTGTAGAGAGGCATAAGATTTTTGTATTAATTGTGGCTATTTTGTGTGTAATTGCTCTTTTATGCTGCGGAATAAGATTCGCGGATTATTTGCACTCTGAATTTATTGATTGGGTCGACGATAGATTGACCTACGAAATGTCTTTGGAAGTAGGACCGGATATTCTGTGTGTTTTCTACCGAGACGGAACATACAGGATAAATTATCACAGTGGAAGATACAGCTTTGATTATTACGTAGAAGATGAGCCGACAACAATATTTCCAAGTATAAAAGACTATGAGGGTTCTAGCGGACATGTCAATAATTTGTATATCGAATCGGAAGAAGGCTATGTTATGCTTACAAAAGGGAAC
>JAZRHF010000117.1:0-4795 GCA_045644565.1 Clostridia bacterium
CGGAATCATATTCATTGAAGATGAAATGAGAAGACGTGAAGGGGCGTTTTTACCCATTGGCGAAATAAAGAGAACACCTCATATGAAATCGAGAATAACTCATTGCTTTTTCGCACCGATAAACCGTCCTCCAAATAACGGAGAAGAGCTGGGGGACGATGTGGATTACTATCCTGAGGAATACTTAAACCGCCTTGCTCACGATGGTTCGAACGGCGTGTGGGTATATACTAAGTTTTCCGATTTGCTTCCATCTTCCGTAATTGAAGAATACGGAAAAGACAGCGAAAGAAGACTTGACAAGCTGAATAAAACGATAGAAAAGTGCCGTCGCTACGGAATAAAGGTGTTTATTATGGCAATCGAGCCTGTCGGTCTTCGGGGTGAGCTTGCGATTAAGTATAAGGACATCGGAGGAGCCGTGGCAACCGATGGGGGCAGATGCTTTTGCACGTCATCAAAAAGAGGCACAGAGTATATTTATGAGGCATATAAAATTCTCTTTGAAAAGTGCCCCGACCTTGGCGGAGTAATTGCCCTTACCACAGGCGAGCGGATAACGAACTGCTCAAATGCTTATACATTTATGAAGAGAGGTATTTACACCTGCCCGAATTGCAAAGATAAAAGAGCAGGAGAGATTCTGGCTGATGCTGTTGAAGCAATGAAAAAGGGCGTCAGAGCATCAAAGCCTGAGGCTGAATTTATATCCTGGACTTACGGACACAGAAGCTGGAACGTGGAAGATGTTGAGGACTATGCAAGAAGTATTCCCGAAGATGCAGGAATGCTTCAGGGATTCGAGGATGCCGGAAGTAGCATGCAGCTTGGAAAAGAGCGAATTGCAAACGACTACTGGCTTTCATACATCGGACCTTCGGAATTGTTTAAAAGTACAGCGGAATTTGCAAAAAAGTACGGTAAAACACTTTATGCAAAGACACAGGTGTGCTGCTCTCACGAGGTCGCAAGTGTGCCTTACATTCCCGTACCGGGAAATATTTTTGATAAGTATAAGGAAATGTATAACCTCGGCGTAACAGGCGTAATGCAGTGCTGGTATTTCGGAAACTATCCGTCGCTTATGAATAAGGCGGCGGGTGAACTTGCCTTTTTAACCGATTTTTCCGATAAAGAAGCCTTCCTCAAGTATATGGCAGGTATTTATTGGGGAAGGACAAAGGCGGAAAAGATAATAAAAGCGTGGGAGCTTTTTGAAAAAGGCTATAAAAACTGCATACTTAATATAATGTCAAGCTATTATGGTCCCATGCATGACGGCCCCGTATGGCTACTTCAGCTCAAACCCAAAAACTATCCGCTTCCCCGAAGCTGGCAGTATGGCGATATGATGAACGGCGACAGAATAAATGAATCCCTGCTTGAAGGTCACACATTGGAAGAAGCAATAATTCTTGCAGAGGCTATGAATGAAAGCTGGAAAGAGGGTATGAAGTATCTTGAAGGCTTAGGTGAAATTCCCGAAGAAACGGAGCAGATTTCTGTTGCCAAAGCACTTTCGCTCCAGTTTGAAAGCGGAATGAATATCCTTAAGTTTTATCATCTTCGAGATAAACTCGGTAATAAAGAAGGAAACTTAAAAGAAATTCTTTCCGAAATGGAAAAGATTGCAAAAAGAGAAATTGAAATAAGCAGGTCTTTATCAAAGGTGTCGGAAGCGGACGGAAGACTTGGCTACCACACAGAAGCGGAAGGATTTAAGTATTATCCCGAAAAGCTTTTGGACAGAGCCGAAAAGACGGAAAATCTTTTAAAAACCGAATTTAAGGAAGTTTATGAAAGAATTGAAAAAGGGCTTTCTCCTTTAGAATATTACGACGGGGTTGAAGAAGAAGTTCCACGCTATAAAACAGGAAGCGGATGGATGGAATTTTCCGACGGTAATGCAAAAATGCAAATTACGGAAGATTCCGAAACCTTAAAGATTGAAGTTATGGCGAAAAAGGAAGAGGGCATAACCATAGCTCCCGAGTTTAATCTCTTTAAGTTTAATCCGCCCGTATATATAGATGAAAACGGTGCGCCTTTCATACCTGTCAGAGTATGGATGTATTTCGGAATGACCGAAAAAAGGAGAGAGGAAGAACTTAAAAAATACAAGGTAGAAATTCTTCCTTCCGATGAAGAATACCCCGGCAGTCATTTTCTTATAACACTTAAGAAAAAGGACTTTGATATAAAGGATAAACCGATGAAAATATCCATTCATACAAATATAACGGAGTACCGTCCGGGCTCATATTTGAGATATACCGAGGATAAAACGGCGTACCTTGGCAAATATGATATAAACCCCGATAATTTCATTTGGCTTGACAGATAAAAAAAGCAAAAAAAGCAAAATTTTTCTTGACATCAGAGCTTGTTTGTGATAGTATTATACGGTAACCGCATAGAACGGGCTTTTTTAAGTGCCATTGGCCGCCCGCAATAGCGAGTCTGATTATACAGGGAGGTGCAAAGAATGTACGCAGTGATTGAAACAGGCGGAAAGCAGTACCAGGTAAAGGCAGGAGATATCGTATTCGTAGAGAAGATCGATATAGATGCTGAAACCGTTACTTTTGACAAGGTTGTAGCTGTTGGCGGAGAAGAGTTCAAGGTTGGAGCTCCTTATGTTGACGGTGCAAGCGTTGTTGCCAAGGTTTTAAAGCAGACCAAGGGCAAGAAGGTAATCGTTTACCGCTACAAGTCCAAGAAGGGTTATCACAAGAAAAAAGGCCACAGACAGCCTTTTACAAAGGTTGAAATCCAGACAATTAACGCATAATGACTAAAGCGGAATTTTATTATGAAGGCTCTTTTATAAAAGGCTTTTCCGTAAAAGGCCATTCGGGATATGCAGAAGAAGGCGAGGATATCGTCTGTGCTTCAGTATCATCCACGGTATGGATGACGGTAAACGGCTTGGAAAACGTGGTTGGCGCAAAGGTTACATATAAACAAACCGATGCAAATGTCATACTTAACGTTGAAAAGGGGTCACTCGCCGAGGCACAGGACTTGCTTCGGAGCTTTAGAGAATTTTTATGCAATCTATCAATCGAATATGAGGATTATCTCACTGTGAAGGAGGTACATGAGAATGTTTAAGTTAAACATACAGCTTTTCGCTCATAAAAAGGGTGTCGGCAGCACAAAGAACGGAAGAGACTCTGAATCCAAGAGACTCGGCGTTAAGAGAGCTGACGGTCAGGTTGTACTCGCTGGTAACATCTTAGTTCGCCAGAGAGGTACACACATCCATCCCGGCCTCAATGTTGCCAAGGGCAGCGACGATACTTTGTTTGCAACAGCAAACGGCAGAGTAAAGTTTGAGAGAATGGGTAAGGATAAAAAGCAGGTAAGCGTTTATCCTGTAGCGTAATTAATCAAGCTATAAAAGCACAAGGCTTAATGCCTTGTGCTTTTTGTCGGCTTTGACAGATATCGTGATGTCATTCTGACGAAGGCGGTGAAAACGCTTTCGGAAGAATCTCTTAAAAAATATATCAGAATACGATAAGGGAAGATGAAAAATGAAAACATTCAGTCCAAAGATAATTGAAACTCTTAAAAACTACAACGGTAAAAGTTTTATGAGTGATTTTGTAGCAGGTATCATTGTTGCAATAATTGCCCTGCCTTTGTCGATTGCTCTTGCGATAGCATCAGGTGCTTCGCCTGAACAGGGCTTATATACTGCGATTGTAGCAGGCTTTGTAATTGCCTTATTTGGCGGAAGCAGGGTTAATATATCGGGTCCTACTGCAGCTTTTGCTACAATTGTTGCAGGAATAATTGCAACAGACGGTATGTCGGGACTTGTTATTGCCACGGTTATGGCAGGTATAATGCTTATTTTAATGGGTATCTGCCGTATGGGCGGGCTCATAAAATACATACCGCATTCTATAACAGTAGGCTTCACATCGGGTATCGCAGTAACAATTCTTGCGGGTCAGCTTAAAGACTTTTTCGGTCTTACTTTTCCCGAAGGAACTCATGCCGTTGAAACAACAGAAAAAATCGAGGCGGTTATCGAAAACTTCGGTACGGTTAATTGGTTAAGCGTTATTGTGGGTGCGTTGGCTCTTGCAATACTTATTTTCTGGCCAAAGGTAAGTAAGAAAATTCCCGGCTCTTTAATTGCGGTTATTTTCGGTGTGCTTTTGGTAAAGCTTTTCGATATGAATGTAAATACAATCGGAGATTTATATCCGGATATTACAAACGCTCCGCCAAAATTCAGTGTTCCTGAATTTGAATGGTCTTCCATTCCCGGACTTATTCCGAGTGCATTTACAATCGCAATCCTTGCGGCAATAGAGTCGTTGCTCTCCTGTGTTGTATCAGACTCTATGATTGATGATAAGCATAATTCAAATACCGAGCTTATCGCACAGGGTATGGGTAATATCGCATCGGGACTTTTTGGCGGTATTCCTGCAACTGGAGCTATTGCAAGAACTGCGGCAAATGTTAAAAACGGCGGAAGAAGCCCCATTTCGGGAATAGTACACGCCATAACACTTTTGCTTATTTTGATTATTTTAATGCCATATGCAAAGTTGATTCCCATGCCGGTAATTGCGGTAATTCTATTCCATGTTGCATACAATATGAGTGAATGGAGAAAGTTCGTTAAGATATGCAAAACCGAAAAATGGAACGAAATATTGGTTCTTGTTTTAACCTTTGCCTTAACCGTAATTTTCGACCTTGTAGTTGTAATTATAACCGGAATGATTGTTTACTATGTAATTAAGCTTATAAATAAATTTATAAAGAAATG
>JAZRHF010000118.1:0-12860 GCA_045644565.1 Clostridia bacterium
CACCTATCACAATAACCTTAGAATTATTTTCAAGGTCGATATCACTTATCTTTCTGCCGAGCTGAGTATCAAGATTATTAAGCTTCCAATAATACTCGTTGACACAGGTTATGGATGTACTTCCGTTATTTCCGCCTTTTCTTAAAGTAGCTGAAGTTGATGCAGTAGGAACAAAACCGTTTATAATGTCCGTATTGTCCCACACAAACTCTTCTATATCTGCATAATCAAAGGTTCTTGTGGCAATTCTTTGTCTTGATGATACCATTACACTTGTTGTTCCGAGTTCACTGAAACTGTCTTCAACCTCTGAGGAAACACCTTCAATCAGACTCACGAGAATAATGACTGCACCAACACCAATTATAATGCCAAGCATGGTTAAAAAGCTTCTCATTTTGTTTGCAATAATGCTTTCCCATGCCATTTTAAGAGCTGAACCAAAGCCTCTCATTCGCAAACCACCTCGCTATCAGATTCAGAATCACGGGTGATTTTTCCGTCCTGTATTCTTACGATTCTCTTTGCCTGTCTTGCAATATTTGAATCATGGGTTATTAAAACTATGGTGTTACCTTCTTCATGGAGTTCTTTAAGCATTTTCATAAGCTCTGCACCGGTTTTAGAGTCAAGCGCACCTGTCGGCTCATCGGCAAGTATCATAGGCGGTTTTCCTGCAAGAGCTCTTGCAATCGAAACTCTCTGCTGCTGACCACCTGAAACTTCTTTAGGCATATGATCCGCTCTGTCTGCCATATCAACCCTTCTGAGGGCTTCCATAGCCATTTGCCTGCGCTCTTTTTTACCTATTCCTCTGTATATAAGAGGCAATTCCACATTTTCAAGAGCCGTTAATTTCGGCAAAAGATTATACTGCTGGAATATAAATCCTATGGTTTTATTTCTTATATGAGCCTGCTCGTCGTCCGTTAAGTCGCTGACATCTTCGCCGTTCAAATAATACTCTCCGCTTGTAGGAACATCCAGACATCCTATCATATTCATCAGAGTTGACTTACCGCTTCCCGAAGGTCCAATGATTGCCACAAACTCATGCGGCGCTATGTGTAAATTGATTCCGTCAAGAGCCCTGACTTCGGTGTCGCCCATCTGATATATTTTATATAAGTCTTTTATCAGTATCATAAAGCCCTCTTATCTTCTCATGCCGCCGGACATGCCGCCCATCATACCACCGGAGGGTCTCATTGCGCCCATATTACCGGAAGGTCTCATGCCGCCCATCATACCTCCGCCCATCATACCACCGGAAAGTCCCATCTGTCCTCCTGATGATACGGGAGCCTGCACATTATCATTTTCAGCAATATACACTTCATCTTCAGGACTTATTCCGGTAAGAATAGCGATTCGTGTTCCATCGGTAGAGCCTGTTGTTACTTTAACTGCCGTAAATCCTTCGGGAGTCATATCTGCAATTCTTTGCTTGATGGCTTCATTTCTGTTGTTTTCAGCATCTTTGCCGGGCATACCCTCATCACCGTTCATTGCCTGAGGCTCTTTATTTTCAGATGGCTGTTTTTCACCCATTCCGGGCTTTTTATCTCCCGGTTCTTTATTTACAGGATTTTCTTTTGTCGCTTCATTTGTTTTATTACTTCCTTTTACAAATACGTAAGAGTCTCCTCCCATGGAGGTAACTGCAGACACAGGAAGACAAAGAGCATTTTCAGCCTTTTCGTAAACTATTTCTGCCGAAACATTCATTCCCGAACGAAGTACACCGGATTCATCGTTTTGTCCGTAATTATCAATCACAACTTCAACTTCGTAATATGATACACCGTTTGAAGATGTTCCTTCTGTTGCAACAGATTCAACTCTTCCGATAAATCTTTTTCCCGTAACCGCATCAGCAGTAACGATTACATCCTGTCCGACTTTAATTTTTTCGATATCTGTTTCATCTGCCTGGAAAGTAAATTTCATAGCAGACATGTCCGCTATAACCATCAATGTATTTCCGTTATTGCCGCTTGAAACTGTATCTCCTTTTTTAAGATTTTTGCTGATAACAGTTCCGCTTATGGGAGATTTTATATTATAGTTATCAAGTCTGTCTATGGCATTTTCAAGATTTAATTCAAGGTCATGAAAATCAAATTCCGCCAATGTTTTAGACTCTAAAAATTCATCACTGTCAATGGTAAAAAGAATATCTCCTTTTTTAACTCTTGCACCATTTTTAATTCCTTCAGAAACTGAAAGAACATCACCCGAAACCTCCGCAAAAATGTTTACGGGATTAGGATATTTCAAGCTTCCGGAAGCCAAGGAATCCAGCGTTCCCGCATCTGTTATTACACCGGCACTCGCACTTGTATCGGTAAGGGTTATATTACTTCCGTCAAAGGTGATTTCCACATCATATGCAACCGCTCCGCCTACACTTGCCGTTGCTTTATAGCTTTTATATGTAACCGTACCTTCCTTTGTATACATTGAGGGATAAAGATAAACCATAGCCTTATCACCTTCGCTGATTTTCTCAAACTGAGCCGCATTAAACGGTACGGTAGCTATTATCTTATCAAGATTCTGAATTACACCAAGCTTTGAATTTGCCGACACCTTATCGTCTGCCTCCAAATCAAAATCGCTTATAATACCGTCTTCTTCCGCTCTTACTGTATATTTAGCTAAAGTTTTATTAAACTCCTCTTCGTCAAGGTAGATTTTGTTTCTGATTTTGGATTTGGTGATGGAGTTTCTTGCACTTTCTATGTTTTTATCCTGCTCTTCATGATCTATTACATAAACCACATCGTCCTCTTTTACCAGATCTCCCTCTTCATAAGGTGCCGATATAACATCGCCGCTTACAAGAGATACAATTTCGTATCTGTCAAGAGGTTCAACCGTTCCTGATCCCGAAACCGTAAGTTCAATCGTGCTTATAAAAGGCTTTGATGTCATAATTGTCTTTTCTACAGTTTCACTTCCTGATGAAAGCGCAGAAAACAATGTTTTTCTTGCGCCTCCGTTATTACCTTTTGCTACGGGTACAAAAAAGAAAATAAGTGTCAATACCAAAACCGTAGCCAATATTCCTACTATCAATCCGCTCTTTTTCCCACGTTTCTTTTTTGCTCCCGAAACTATGTTCTTTTCATTTTCTGCCATAAAAAACCTCCTGATTTTACCTTGAATTTCTGTTATTAACATATTACCATATATTTTAGTAAATTCAATGCCTTAATTGTTAATAGTTTGTAAACAATAGTAAACTCGTTAAATAATAAACGACATTTACTATTTCAAAAACCACAAAAGGACAAACATATGTTTGTCCTTTTATAATTCATTTTGAATATTGTTCAAGCATGGAATGCTTCATTTTCCAAAGCTTATCGGAAAGGTCAACATAGTATCTGTGAGGATTTTCAAAACGCAAAACTTCCTCCCAAAGGGCATCAACCTGTTCCTTACAATATTTTCTTATTTCCTGTATGGGTTTTGACTTATAAACACACTTACCGCCATCAAATATAGGCATAAGAAGTTTTTTCGCCGTAAAGTCAGAAACTTCCTTCTTTTTCCATGTTTCCACAGGATCAAAAAGAGTGTAAGGTTTAGAATCGTCTATTACTTCATCGTGCAGAGTTACTACATCCGCAATAGCCTTACCTGTTTCGTTATTATAAAGTCTGTAAACCTGCTTAAATCCCGGAGTGGTGATTTTTGCACTGTTTTCACTTATCTTTATTTTAGGAATTATTTCTCCGTTTTTCTCAACGGCAACAAGCTTATATACGCCTCCGAAAACCGGTGCAGAGCTTGCTGTAATAAGTCTTTCACCAACGCCGAAAGAATCAATACAAGCCCCCTGCATTATAGTATCTCTTATAATATATTCATCAAGTGAATTGGATACTACTATTTTACAATCAGGATAGCCTGCTTCATCAAGAGCCTTTCTTATCTTCTTGGAAAGATATGTAACGTCACCGCTGTCAATTCTTACACCCTTGGGTCTGAATCCCTTGGGAGCAATAACTTCATCAAATACTTTAATTGCATTAACCAATCCTGACTTAAGTACATTATATGTATCAATTAAAAGCGTACAATCGGCAGGATAACACTCAGCATAAGCCTTAAAAGCCTCATACTCAGAATCAAACATCTGAATCCAGCTGTGAGCCATTGTACCAAGTGCCGGGATTCCGAAAAGCTTGTCTGTCATAGTACAAGCCGTTCCGGTACAACCTGCAATATAAGCACTTCTTGCACCATAAATAGCACTGTGATAACCATGAGCTCGGCGGGAACCGAATTCCATTACCGCTCTTCCCTGTGCCGCTCTGACAATCCTGTTTGCCTTGGTTCCGATTAATGACTGATGGTTAACAGTAAGAAGTATCATGGTTTCCACAAACTGTGCCTGCACCGCAGGACCTCTCACTATAACTATGGGCTCACCGGGAAAAATCGGAGTTCCCTCTTCCATAGCCCATACATCGCAGGAAAACTTCATATCCGCAAGATATGCCAAAAAATCTTCAGAGAAAATCTTTTTCCCTCTTAAGTAGTTTATATCATCCTCGTCAAACTTAAGTTTCTCGATATACTCAACCAACTGCTCTGTTCCCATCATGAGGGCATAACCGCCCTTATCGGGAATTGTTCTGTAGAACATATCAAAATACGCAACCTGATCCTTCATTCCGCTTTCGAAGTATCCGTTTGCCATTGTAAGCTCATAGAAATCGCAGAGCATTGTATAATTGTTATTATCCTTCCAGAACTGTGACATTATTATCTTCCTTTCAAACTTATGCCTTCATTGCTTCAAAAGCATCTGTAAGCCAATATTCACCAACGTCAAATGCACGGAAAAGACCATCTCTCTCCGCCTGCTTTATAACCCTGTCCTTTTCACCCAATGTGTTCTGTAAAAGCTGTACGGTAACAGAGTCGGCAACTTCCTTATCGCCTACTTTTGTATAGCTCTTAATTATAAACTTAACAATATACTTTTCCTTGGGATCACCATAAAAAAGTACATCTCCGCGACGGATAAAGGGCTTACCCTTATATTCAAAATATTTCTTTTCTTCTGCCATCTGAATCACGCATCCTTTCTTAAATTTACATAATACATTAATTATACCACTTTTTTAGTAATAAGTAAAGCAATTTATAAATTATTTTACCATTTTCATGAATTTTTCTGCATAATACTTTTCCGAAACCAAAAGAACAACAACTGTAAGCACAAGCATACCCAGGCATCCCGGAGCACGAATCAACACCGCTGTTCTGTAATCTGCCGCTGTAACATACCCGTAATCCGCAAGGATTTCGGTTTTAATGAAAAGGTCACTTAAAAATCTTATAAGCGAACACAAAAGCACTCTTATATAAATATTTCCAAAGAAAAATTTACCCCTGCAGAAAAACACTCCAAACAAAATCCCGTAAAAGAATTCTGTTAAAGTAAGCTCCCAAACAGGAACCCCCAAGGAAACAACAACACAGGAAATAATATCTGCCGCCGCTCCTACAAATCCCCCGGCTAACGGCCCGTAAAGCATCGCTGCAATATATACAGATATAAAGCTTACAGAAAATTTCATAAATGTTCCAATCCGTAAATATCCTGAAATCCAGGACAAAACAACCGTAAGCGCAAGAAGCATTGCAATCACGCAAAGCTCCTTTGTGGATATTTTCCACATTCTTTTGTTTGACACAAAAAAACCTCCTTATGTATTTTCTCGCTACATACATAAGGAGACTCCTTTAATATGTACAGCGGGATGCAAAACCTTTACCGCAGTTTAAGCCAACAGGCTGTTACTTTCGTCCCGTGGGCAACTCCCCGTCCCATGGGCACTTTACGCAAAGGTCTCTACTCTGATTAGTTTTTATAATATTACCACATTTTACTTTTTTATGCAAGTGTTATTTCGAATACGGTGCCTGCTTCTCCCGAGAATGCAATATAACCTCCTGCAGGAATCACTGCTTCAAAGCTATCCCTTAATGATGAAAATATGCATTCTGCTTTTTCATTATATACAGCAAACATACCTTTTCCGTCTGCGACCACTTCTATTTTCTTGCCGTTTGCTTCTCCTGTCTTAAACCATCTTGTATAGCCGTTATCCAAAATAGTACAAACCGATTTATTTCCGCTGTAAATAGTCGGGCAGTCATCCAAAGAAGAATATACCCATCCCGATGATTTTATATATTCTTTTCCGTTTTCGTCAAACACACATATATCCGTTAGATCACTTCCGTAATCACCGGGGATTTTAATGTCGCAAAGGGCAGTTTTCCCATCCGTTATTTTAAGATAGGATAAATAATTTATCCCTTTATCCGAAAACTTTACCCGCGTATAAGGAATGCTTTCCATGTAGAGCATGGAGGTATATTTTTCGTCACAAAGAAGATATACTCTTCCGTCCCGCTCTTTCCATTCGGAAGGAATTTCTCCGCCCTGTTCTTTTTTTACGGCATAATAATCGAAAAAACGGTATTCCCCTTTTTCTCTTTTTTCATTACCTTCGTGAACTATATAGGTTTCGCCCTTTACTTCGGAAAAATAAAGATAGCCTTTATCAGTGTTAAATCTGCCGTTACCAAGATAGGAATGTTTCGTTTTACTTCCCGAAATAAGTGATTCGATTATACAATAATCTTCTTTTATTTCAATTAAAAACTGCTCATTTGAATTAATATATAAGCCTTCATATTTCAAAAGGTCTTCCGTTTTACCCTTGTCGGCAGATTCTGCTTTATCAAAAGGTGTAAATCCGACATTTCTGCCGTTTTCATTTAAATAGTCAATAATTAACGAATTGGCAAAAACCTCCGCCTCTTTGCTGTCCTTCCCTTTCATAATAACACAGGCGACAATTCCGGATTCAGGAATTACTGTAACGGCAGAGCCACAGGTTAATGTGTCTCCCCCTTTTGTAAGCGCCTTAATTCCGAAACCGTCAAAGGGATATGCCGAAACCTTATCCCAACCAAGACCAAAAAATTCACCTTCAAGAGCATTCTCTCTTAAGCTCATCATAATATCCCGAGAATTTTTATTTAATATTTCATCGGCAGATGTTACAAGGTAGCTTAATCTGCAAATATCTTCACTTGATGAATAGATGCCCATTGCCCCTTTTGCATTCACATATTCACCGTTGTAACCTTCCGGATACATCATAGTTTCAATGCTTCCTTCAGGAAGATATGCTCCAAATACGGAATAAAGATATTCTTCATAGCTTAACCCTGTAACAGACTCAATCAAAAGCTCCAAAAGAGTGTATCCGTCGTTACAATAGTTCGCCATTTCTCCGGGAGTATATTTCAGCCTCTGTTCCTTTAATATGTCAAGAAAACCGTGGTGGCATCCTCTGTCCTTATCATTATAAAGCAAGGTGTTTTTTAAGCTTGAACCCATAAGACCCGATGTATGGTTAAGAAGATTCAATACCTTTATATCTTTGTATCTTTCATCCTTCATGGAGAAAGTAGGAAGATATTCATAAACATTTCCTTCAAGGGATATTTTATTCTCCTCACACAGCTTCAAAGTAAGTGCCGATGTTAATATCTTACTTAAAGATCCCACAGGATAAATCACATCTTCATTGCTTCCGGAAATCTTCTTTTCATTTACAAAAAGAGCGTAGGATAAACCGTAATCTGCATTAATTTCAGGATTTTCCGCAGCCAAAGCAACAGAATTTCCCGTAATAAGCATAACGGTGCATATTATCAATACAACAAACCTCTTCATTTCATACCTCTTCACATAAAAGGATTGACTCTGTACGCCCAGGCGGTTATGTATGAACCTTCCAGCTGTTCGCTGAGAAAAGTTCCAAGCGTGGTAGATAAAAGCAGCATTATTATGCAGGCGAAAACCATCAGAAATATATAAGCGTTAATCGCTCCTGCAATGAATCCTCCCGCTTTATTAAAGGTCTTAAGTATAGGAAGCTTGCAGAAGGCATCCAGAATAAGAGTTAAAAGCTTTAATGCTAAAACATATGCAATAAACAACAAAACCGTACAGAGAGCACGAATTACCAGATCTCCTGTTTTAAGAGCAAAATCTTCCTCCATGCCCTTAATATCGGTAACCATGTTTTCTGCTCCAAGAGCTTCAGTCAAGTTATACTTATCCAACAGTTCCTGTACACTTTCAAGATCCTCTTGTTTCAGAAACTCAAAGTTAATATTATCATATACAGCATCTCCCAAAGGAGATTCCTTCACATAATCTGTTACGGGTGCCAATGTGGCAGATGTCAGAACAAACGCTATAATTAATGTTGCCGTTCCCAAAAAAGCCTTTACAAAACCTTTTTTTACACCTTTATAAATGCAATATCCGATTAATATGACAGCTATTATATCCAAAATCATTTATACCACCCGCTTTCTTAAATCAATTTGAAAAGCTCCTTACAACCGCTTTGTCAGATACGGTCAGCAACCTCTTTCCGCCATCAAGAAGGAAGAGATTGTTTGTTTTTATCTCCGCTTCTGCCTTACCTTTAATATGCCCTTTTCTGTTCAGAAGAAGTATCTCATCTTCAGTGTGAACCGCAGTATATCCTTCCGAAACATCAAAATTCTTTACGCTTCCGGAAATATAATCGCCCTTTACTCTTCCGCTGTAATTTAAGGTTAAAATCTTATTTCCTGTTGCCAAGTCCTGAGGATCAAGTACCAGAGTCATATACTTATCGGAATACTTAACTCTGAGAGCTTTTTCATTTCCGTAATCATAGCTCCACTTTTCCTTGCCCTTCTTGTCATAGCACACCATTTTTTCTTCATTGCTTAAAAACACTTTGTCATTATACATATACACATAAGGATAGATTCCGTCAAACGCCATTTCTTTTATGACTTCGTTTTTATTGATATCAATAAAGTCAAGACTTCCCGAGAAGTTTTCCCCATCATTGATAATATTCATTACAAGTGTACGATTATCAGATGCAAGATATGCAGCTGTTATATATTTTTTGCCGTAGGAATACTGTACAACATTTTCTCCGCGGTCATTTATTACACTGCACTGTCCTTTATAGCCCTTGTCGGCTGTTAAAATTACAGCATAACCGTTTTTGTTAAGATGTGCATTAAGTAACCCTTTATCGGTTCTGATGTTGTATAACACCTTGCCTTCTTTAACGAGACTAAGTTTATCTCCGCTCACGCTGTAAATCAGAACATAGCTTCCGTTAACGCAAAGTTTTGCTTCACTTTCTTCAACAGACGCCACCCACTGTTGCTCCATGTTTAAGTCGTAACAAATAAGCTCTGTACCGTTATAGGTCACAAATCCGTTTTCATATTTTTCGATGATGCAGTTATCATAATTTTCTCCGGAAATAATAATTTCCTTTATTTCTTCTCCATTATTCCTCATGTTTATAAACACAATGGCAGAAACTATTAAAATAACCGCTAAAATTAAAGCCGCAATAAATTTCTTTTTCATAAAATCATTCTCCGTACACTACAGAAATAAGTTTGAGCCCCTGTGGAGGTGCGGTTATCCCGCCCTCTTTCCTGTTTTTGGATTCAAGAATATTTTTAACATCTTCGGGAGTTAATTTACCTGCTCCGCAATAAACAAGCGTTCCCGCAATTATTCTTACCATGTTATATAAAAATCCGTCTGCGGTAATTTTTACTGTTATAATCTTGTCCTTTTCTGTTATCTCAATATTTTTAACAGTTCTTACCGTAGTTTTTACCTGTCCTCCTGATGCCATGAACGCCGAAAAGTCGTGTTTTCCGATAAGGTAGGCTGCACCTTTTTTCATTCTTTCCGAATCCACATAATATGCATAGTGCCATGCATATCGTTTCAGAAAAGGATCAGCAATCTCGTTTGTATCTATGGAGTATTCATAGGTTTTCTCCAATGCTGAAAATGTGGCGTGAAAATCCTCACTTACATATTCCGCCTTATACACCCTTACCGTGTCAGGAAGTGCGGTGTTCAATGCAATGGGAAGTTTTTCAAGAGGGATTTTCGTATCCGAAATAAAGTTTGCCGCATACATCATGGCGTGAACCCCTGCATCTGTTCTGCTGCATCCCGTAATTCCGGTTTTAACTCCGGTGATTTTCTCTATGGCTTTTTCTAAGGTTTCCTGTATGGTTATTCCGTTTTTCTGTATCTGATAGCCGTGAAAATCCGTGCCGTCATATTTAAGCCATATTCTTATATTAGCCATAGTTTTCCCCTTCCTATAAATATATTTTAATTAAAACCACAGTTGTCATCAGTAAAATCATAACCGCAAACGCCAGATAGTCTCTCAAAGTAAACGTAAGCTTTTTAAGACTTGTCCTGCCCTCGCCGCCCTTATAGCACCTTGCCTCCATAGCAGTTGCAAGCTCGTCCGCACGCCTAAAAGCTCCCACAAACAAAGGTACGAGTATGGGAATCATCGCCTTCGCTCTCGAAAGGAGACTACCCGATGTAAAGTCCGCACCTCTTGCCGACTGTGCCTTTTTTATTTTGTCTGCTTCTTCAGCAAATGTCGGGATAAACCTTAAGGCAATGGTCATCATCATTGCAATTTCATGGGAAGGCACACCTATTTTAGAAAATGGTCTTAAAAGTGCCTCCATCCCATCCGTCAGCGTTACAGGTGACGTTGTAAATGTAAGTGCCGATGTTCCTATAAGTAAAAAGGACAGTCTTAAAATCATGAAAACCGAAAGCCTTAATCCCTCATCCGTTATCGTCCATCCGAGATAAGGAAGGGTGTATATGACTTTTCCGTTTGTCAGGAAAAGATTAAGCATTGAAGTTACAACCATTATAATCAAAATAGCCTTAAGTCCCTTGAAATAATACTTAAACGGAACCTTGCTCAAAACAATTATCAACAGGGTGAAAACTCCAATCAGTGCAAAGGCAAAAATTTCTTTTGCCATAAATACCATGACCATGTAAAAAATAACCGAAAGAAGCTTTGTTCTCGGATCCATTCTGTGAAGAACGGAGTTTCCGGGAAAATACTGACCGATTGTCATTTCCATATTACTGAGCCTCCCCGATTAATTTTGAAAGCTCGTAAACCGCATCGCCCATCCTGAATATATCATCTCTTACAGAAAGACCTGCTTTTTTAAGCTTTATCATAATTTCCGTAATTTCCGGAACGGAAAGTCCGTTTTCGGAAAGCTCCTTACTGTTTTTGAAAACCTCATCCATATGGGAATATTTCAAAAGCTTTCCGTTTGCCATAACAATTATTTTCTCACAGATTTCCGCCACATCTTCCATGCTGTGAGATACAAGTATAACAGTTATTCCGTAATCTGAATGAAGAGCTTTTACCTGTCCTAAAATTTCTTCTCTGCCCTTTGGATCGAGACCTGCAGCAGGTTCATCAAGTATAAGCATTTTGGGCTTCATGGAAAGTATTCCCGCAATGGCAACCCTTCTTTTCTGTCCGCCCGAAAGTTCAAAAGGAGACTTTTCAAAAAGTTCCTCGCTTATATTTGTCATTTTGGCAGCTTCTCTTACTCTTTTATCCACCTCATCCTTATCGAGCCCTAAATTTTTAGGCCCGAAGGCAATGTCTTTATACACCGTTTCTTCAAAAAGCTGATATTCGGGATACTGAAACACTACGCCGATCTTTGCGCCAAGCTTTTTGGTAACGGATTTCATTTCGGTTATGTCCTCTCCGTCAATTAAAACTCTTCCTGATGTGGGTTTTACAATTCCGCCCATTATGTTTACAAGGGTGCTTTTTCCGCTTCCCGTATGCCCTATTATTCCGACAAATTCACCCTCACCAATGCTTAATGTTATATCATTTAATGCCGCAGTTTCATAAGGTGAGTTTTTAGAGTAAACATAGGAGATATTTTCAAGTTCAATCATTTTAATATCCCCCTTTCTCTGAAGTAACAAACAATATCTTCTACACATTCATCAACACTGACTGCATCACTTTTAATAAAAAGCCCCTTTTTCTTAAGTGCGTGCAAAAGTCTGGTTGACTCAGGAACGGAAAGCCCAAGACTTTCAAGCTTTTCCTTTTCGGAAAACACCTCTTTCGGAGTGCCGTCCATAGCAATAGTACCCTTATCCATAACTATTATGCGATCAGCAAGTGCCGCCTCATTCATAAAATGAGTTATTAAAACAACGGTTATTCCGTTTTCCTTATTGAGCTTCAATACAGTCTTCATAACCTCGTCCCGTCCTTTGGGGTCAAGCATGGCTGTAGGCTCATCAAGGACGATATATTCAGGGCTCATTGCAATAATTCCCGCAATAGCCACTCTCTGCTTCTGTCCGCCTGATAAAAGAGAAGGAGTTTTATAACGATGTTCATACATATCCACAGCCTTAAGGGCATAATCCACCCTTTTTCTGATCTCTTCCCTTGGAATCCCAAGGTTTTCAGGAGCAAATGCAACATCATCCTCAACGACGGAAGAAACCATCTGATTATCAGGATTCTGAAAAACCATTCCTGTTTTCTGTCTTATATCGTATATGGCGTTTTCGTCAGCAGTATCCATCCCTTCAACGGTAACCCTGCCTGAATAGGGCAGCATAATACCGTTGAAATGTTTTGCAAGGGTGCTTTTTCCGCATCCGTTGTGTCCTAAAACCGCAACAAAAAGACCTTTATCAATTTCAAGGTCAAGCTCGTTGATTACGATTTTTTCATCTTCTTCAACGCCATATTTAGCTTTTAATTTATCAACCTTTATCATATAAGTCACCACTATTTAAATGATATCATACTATTATAGCATTTTTTATCCCTGTTTGCAATAAATAAAACATTTTTTCATAGAGAAAGAGTAAATATTTTATTGTA
>JAZRHF010000119.1:0-34831 GCA_045644565.1 Clostridia bacterium
TAAATTTCTATATAAAATCGTACACATTTAACCTCAAAATTATAAAATCGTACACTTTTTATTTTTCTCTTAATATAAGCATTAAAACAAACATTATATTTTTATTATAACGAAATCTTGCCGTAAGTACAATAGCTAAAATCTTCCGGTTTATGCACAAAATAATTTTAACTATTGAAAATGCTCCCTATGTCGTATATAATTATATAAAAACTTCAAAAGGACTGATTTTTTATGATAATGAATGTAGCATACTCAAATACAGATAAATATTCAAATATAAAAAACTTGTCAGTTCCCTTAAGAATAAACTGCAGCGGTTTTTTTCGTGTGGATTCAGATCCCGGAATTACAACCTATCATCCCGAAGGTCGAAGCGATTATCAGCTTATATACATCGCATCGGGTAAAGGGCACTTCACTTTCGGAGATACGGAACACACGGTTACCAAAGGTAATATGATAATTTTCAGACCTAAAGAATCTATGGATTATTATTACCGAAAAGAAGACAAAACCGATGTATACTGGGTTCATTTCACCGGAAGCGAAGCAGAAAAGTTAGTATCACTTTTATCCGTTCCCGAAAACGAAAATATATTTTTCTCCGGAGTTTTCCCCGATTACAGCTGGATATACGAGCAACTCATAAGAGAACTTCAGCTAAAACGTGCCAACTTTGAAGAACTGCTTTCGCTTTATTTAAGACAGCTGATTCTTTTAGCAAACCGCTACACAAAAGAGGAATATCTTCACGGAGGCGACATATCAAATGAAATTGATAAAGCAATCCGCTATTTCAACAAAAACTACACAACTGACATAAGCATAGAAGAATATGCAAAAAACCATGCTATAAGCAAAAACTGGTTTATACATTGCTTTAAAAAGCTGATGAAGATAACCCCCATGCAATACATCATATCCCTTCGTATATCAACTGCTAAAAACTTACTCGAAAACTCCGATAAGAGCATTTCGGAAATTGCCTGGGCAACCGGTTTTAAAAACCAGCTTTATTTTTCAAGACTGTTTAAGAAAGCCACAGGAATTTCCCCCACCTTTTATCGCAAACAGATACTTTCAGAAAATGCAGATTTTATTGATACCTTCAAATAAAAAAGAAATCCGTTGCCCTAGCAACGGATTTCTTTTTTTACTGTTCTTTTGTAATTGTAATTGTCTGTGCAGCACCGTCCCATAAAACGGTGTAGCCGAGATGCTCGGAGCAGAATCTTAAGGGGATGAATGTGCGGGAATCAACAATTCTCGGTTCCTGATTAAGAGTATATCTCACGGTTCCGTAGCGTCCGCCCGTTACATAAACGATATTGTTCCATATCTGGAATTCTATCTTCATCAAAGAGTTTTGCACGATTATGCTCTGATTTTTGTCAATCCATTCAATCGAAGCTCCCATTTCGGCGAGTAATCCTCTTAAAGGAATAAGGGTGTAGCCTTCGTCAATGAAGGGTGATACATCAAGTGTTACATTCTTTGTTTCAGTTCCCTTTGTTACTTCAATTACGGGAGAGCCAATTTTAAGAACATACTTTTCATAGTTGTTTGCCGCAGTTTCCTTATGATCCTTGCCCGACTGATAGAACGTAAGCTCTGCACAGGAGGCTTTATTTGTGTAGCCTTCTACAATTTCAAACTCCACATAGCGTGCTTTTACGGGAGTTTCAAACTTCACATTTTTAACTTTGGTGCTTCGCTCAAAGCTGTGGTTTTCAAGAGCGAGTTCATAGTTTTCACCATCTAAGCTTACCCATACATTGAATAAATCCCAGTTTCCGTGAAAGTCCTCCGACTGTCTCGGAGATACATCAAATGAGTCGATGCTCCATACCTTTCCCATATCTACGGTAAGGATATAGGGTTCTTTTTCACCTGTTTCAGTTTGCCAGAAGCCTGTCATTGCTCCGTCAAACACGCCGGAAGGCTCGTGATTAAGCCAGAAGCCCTGATTCGATGTTGCAACCAAATCGGTTTTCGGTATTTCATATACGGCTATTTCATCATAAATTTCCGTATACTCAAAAGGAGATACAGTCTTTTTATCGGAAGAAGGCACATAGAAGTCAATTTCTGCACAACTTCCGTAGCCGCCCACTCCTTCTACAATGGAATATCTGATACGCTTTGCCTTTATGTTTGCGGCAAAAACCTTCATCTTTTTACCGTTGTCCTCATCGGCAACGCCTTCTTCAATTAAAACCCAGTTTTCCGAATCATCCATACATCCGTAAATTTCGTACTTTGTGGGGTTTCCTGCCTCGCCTTCCGGTCTTGTTGTAAATTCAACACCTGAAAGCTCCCTTACCTCGGGGAAGGTTATATCTATATTATGAGGCGGAAACTCTCTCGAAACAATTGTTGAGCCTTCGTTTTGATAATCGGAATGCCAGTAATTTACATAGTCTCCGTCAATGGGACGGCGCAAATAACCATCCGACTTTACTTTGGAGCTTGAAACACTAACACTCCAGGCACCTTTTCCCGTAAGATAAGTTCCGTCATCGCCCTGCTGAGCATCACCCGCTCCGCTTACGGCGGTCATGGAAGATGCAGGCGTTTCTTTCTTTTCTTCCTTTGGTGCATCTTCACTGTCTTTTACATCGCCATTCAGCATTATTATTTCGGCGGCGGTACAATAGCCGTTATCTGCATCGGTAACAATAAATTTCATTGCTTTATAATTACCTTTTTCCAAAGCTCTGTCTGCCGTCGCACGGCTTTTCACAACATCATATGAAACGGTTCTTAAAAGCTTAAATTCGCTTCCGTCGGTTGATGCGTAAATTTCAACTGTTTTCCATATACCTGCAGTTGAATCCACATTGTTTTTCTGACGGGGAACATAGCGAATACCTGATATTTCAAGGGCTTCGGGAAATTCTAATATAATCTCATAAGGAGGATTGTCGTGGCCGACCACTTTGCCGTCCTCCACGTAATATTTCGAATGCCAGTAGGTGTTTATATCTCCGTCTATCGCCTTTGTTATATCGAAGTTACTTCCCATTATGCTTTCTGTTTCAATCGTCCATCCGGAAGTATCCGTATAGACTTCTGTCGCAAAGGAAGGAACAATCGTAAGTATTGATGATACAAGGCTTAATGCAAGTAAAAATGCAAATATCTTTTTCATTTTATTCCCTCCTTCTTAAAATTCCGATGCGGCGGTTTTAACTGCCGCAACATCAATTTCGTGACTTGAAACGGCGAATATATCGCCTTCATTGTAAATTTGCCAGCCGAATACGTCACATACATAGGTTAAAGGTACATAGCAAAGTCCGTCTTTTACCATAACGGGAGCAGTCAATGCTGCCGCCTCACCGTTTATTCTTACATCGTTTGAGCCGATAGTGGTATATGACCATATATGATCGGTAATTTCAAAGTTTTCAAGATTGAAATTTTTAAGGAAGAACATATTTTTGCTTGCCCTGTATTCCTGCTTTGTTTCGCCGTCGCCAAGGATATATTCAAAAGCGATTGCGGGAACATACAGCACTCCGTTTTCGGTGAATGTTGATATTCTTGTATCAGCATCATAAACATAGGTTTTTCCGCCGTTTACAAACATTTTGTTACTTCCTGCCTTAAATACGGATGTATCGGAAAGCGCCTTTCTTGTATCATAATCAAGGCTCTTTTGCGGAACTTCTGTGTAGAGATAGTTAAAACGTCCCATGGGAGCAACGCTTCCGAATTCGTAAAATCTCAAAAGGTCGCCGTTTTCAAAGGAGTAGTCAGCCCACTTAAATTCAAGGTCTGTAGCCTCTTCCCCTAATATGCTCTTGGGAAGAGAAACAGTATAGATATTGCCGTTAATTGCGGATTTCACATCTGCCGATTTAACAAAAGAATTTCCGTTCCAGGTAGAAAGTTCATTTTCTCCCGTCACATTTACGGAAAATTCATAGCCTTCCCATCCCGTCTGTCGGTTTCTGTCCGCATCAATGTAAAGGTGCATAAAGGAATCGTTTTTAACTATGTCACCCGCGCACATAGCCATAAAGTAGAAGTTATCAGCATCACGGGCAACCTTGGTGCTTCTTATAACATTTGAAAGCTTTGAAGTAAATACATATTTTTCGCCTGTGTCGCCGTTTGTAAGACCTGTTGCTTTTCTTTCATAGCCTCCGTCGATATTGATAAATTCAGGGTAAACATCTGTCCACTGTGAAGCATCCCCATTTATATCTATCGTCTTTTCACCGCTTGCCAAAGGTGCGGGGCGAACACCCTTATATTTTCTTACATAGTCAACCAATATGTTGTAATATCCGTCTTTAAGCGCTCCCTTTGAAGGCTCAAAGTCACGGCTGTTTTCATCGTCAAAGGTATCAACGAAGGAGTTTTTAAATCCTGAATATTCGGAGTTTCTTACCGCTGTCCACTCGTTCCATCCGTCAATTATAACAATGGCAGGATCTGTTTTTAAAACTCTTGACATCTGTTCACGGAAGAAATAACCCATATGCATAGCTTCAGGTCTGTAATCTTCTCCGAAGCCCTCGGTGTAGCTTCTGCCCTTGGTGTAGGGATCGGAAAATACACCTGTTTTTTCAAACATAAATACATATGACTGATTTATTCCCGTTCCTGCTGACATACTTTCAACTCTGCCGTCATCCGTTTTGCCGTAAGCTGTCTGCGGATACTGCATAAGCCAGTTCCACGCTTTTTCGTCAGAATATTCTCCACCCTGACGGCTTCCGTTTTCCCTGAATGTGAAGTAATCAAATATTTCTTTAAGAAGTGCATCGTTTTCGGGGTCTTCCCCATTAACAAATCTTGCCAGGGTATCGGGATTGGTTGAGCCGAACATAACTGGCTTGCCTTCCCACTTATACCAGAGGTCATTATATTTTTCCGGCTTGAAATAGTTAAGATAAATGCACTTTATCTGCGAAAGTCTCGCTTCATAATCTCCCGACCAGGAGGAAAGACAGCTTACTCCGGGTACGTTTATTCCTGCTTTTTTAGCATCGTAAAAAGCTTTAAAGAGAGTATTTGTCTGCTTTACAAATGCACTTCCGCCGTTAGAGAAATCAAAGAAAATTGCATCTACTCCTGCATTTGAAAGCATTTCCGCGTGACGGCGGTAAACCCAGTATTCATTACTTGTATAAAAGCCGAATAAGGGTTCTGCCCAGAAATAGTTTCCGTTGGTATCCCATACCTTGCTGTAATAGTTTTCCTTTTCTGAAGGATGCGCCGCGATTATAACCGAGGGTATTCTTGCATTTTGAATATCTGTTGTTGTCCAGTTCCAGTAAAGCATACCAACCTCGTGAAGCCCTTCTTTCACAGCTCCAACCTCTTCAAAATCCGCAAGCTTTCTTCCCCAAAGGTCAGTTCCTGCCCAGGTATCGGAATAATTGTCAATTATGGCAGACTCGGGCACAGGCACATATGTATCCTTTTTTGCAGGTGATGCAGAAAGGATTATTTCACTTACGGTATTAAGGGAATTTGTTCCGTATTCAGAAACAATGTAAAGCTTATGTACTCCCGACACTTCTTTTATATCGGTGGAAAAGGTAATATCTTTTCCCTCTTCGTTGAATACAACATAACCGAGGCAGTCACCCTTTACAGGATCGTCAATTCTTATTCCGTAGGCATCGCCGTTTGAACCTCCCGTAAGTGAGCAGTTTCCTTTTATGGAAATGCTTTTTATTCCCGTAAGGTCAACATTTTCAAAGCCTATATAGCCTCCCTTGTTCATGGTAACTCCGACCGATGAAGCATTTACTCCCTTATTATCTGTTGCAGATGCGGCATTAAGTGTTGCATCTCCGCTTGCGGCAACCGCAAGTGTTCCGACTCATAAAATAAACGCCAGAATGAAGCAAATTAATCTTTTCATAAAATTCCTCCTTATTGACAAAGCTTCGGTATAATTATATAATACCTTTAAATAATAAACAATTCAAGGAAAATATTAAGTTTTTTAGCCAAAAAAACAAAAATATTGCTATAAATCATAAACGGAGGAATACTATGGAATTTACTGCTGTCAAATCCATGTGGCCGGAGAAAAAGGGCTTTGCATTATATCGCCCAAAGCTTAAGGACGAATATATATTTCTTCATTTTCTCACGCCTGCAAAACTCTGCATTAACGGCCAATACCTTGATGTAAAGCCCGGCGGGTGCATAATCTATGCTCCGGGTGCCTGCCAGGAATTTTCTTCCCCTGATACAGAGCTTTTGCACGACTGGTTTCACGTGTCGTCGGATTTTTATCTTTTAATTGAAAAATATGGGGTTCTTCCGGGAAAAATATACTATCCCGAAAGTGCCGAAATAACGGAGATAATAAGAGAAATTGAGCTTGAATGCCTCACCCTTCCCCCATACTATGAGGCTTCTGTAAAACTGCTTTCCGAAAAGCTTGTCATAACCCTTTCCAGAAGTGAAATTTTACCCGTCAATCCTTCCACAAGGTCAGAGCTTCACAAAAAGCAGTTTATACACGCCCGAAGCGTAATACATATGGACTATCAGAAGGACTGGAGTATAGAAGAAATGGCGGAGCTTGTCCATTTAAGTCCCTCCCGTTTCTTCACGGTATACAAGAGCATTTTCGGAATTTCTCCCAAGGAGGATTTGCTTAATTCAAGAATACAGCACGCGGAAATGTTCTTAAGTCAAGGCCACACCGTAAGCGAAACTGCTTCTTTATCAGGCTTTTCCAACCAGTATAATTTCATAAGGCAATTTAAGAAGATAACCGGCAAAACTCCGGGCAAATATAAAAAGGATTGAATGCAAAATCGCATTCAATCCTTTTTTCATATACTTTTTATGCTTCGTTTCCGCGCATAGTGTCGTTTTCTTTTATGTGTTCTATCGGTTTTCCGACATTTATAAGTCCGTTATTATATGCAATTCCTATGGAAGTTCTTGTATATCTTTTTATGTCAAAGGCATTATCTGTCGCAGGCAGAGGAGGACGAAGCTTGAAATGCTCGGGATCCATTTCAACAGAATAATCCTTTATGCAATGGTAAATGTCCATAATTTCGTGCATCAATGTAACCACCTCGGGATTTTCGTGCATAACCTCGTTGTTGTAGCGGTGATAATCTATATTTGCCCTTATGAACATAAGACGCCATCTCCAGGATTTTTTACCCCACTCGGGAAGCAATCCGTCAATTTCCTTTGCAAGAGCAAGTGCCCTTTCCGCAAGGGAAAAATCGGTAAGATTATTTTCGGGTGTCAGATTTATTTTAACCCTGTCATAGTTTTTAACGTGGTTTTCTTCAATCAGATTAACCATTTCAACAAACTTTTCCGTTTCCTTTAAGCCGAAGTGATAGCTTGCATATTCCGCCACGGCTTTTTCGGGATCGTTGTTGAAATCCTTGTAAAGTCCTGATACAACATACTTATTAAGGTCTTCAAATATGCCTTCGGAGTACATTCTTCCGCCGTCAAGCTTTCCTTCTGTCGCTCTGAACAATTTCGTATATCTTTTCGGGAAGAAGGATGCACCGTATCCGCCCCAGGGCCAGAGTCCCCACATGGATATTTCGGGAAATGCAGTAAGCGGAAGGCCTCCCGGCACTTTCACATCGATTGGGTAGCGGGGATATTTTGTGTGGGAATCGGCTTCTATAGCATCGCACCATTTTTCATTTTCAAGGGATTTTGAAAGTCCCTCCCATTCGCCTGACGGAGGTGAGTCAAAAAGCCAGGTGCTTACCGTAAGCTTGCAATCGGGATAAAACTCTTTTGCCACTTCCTTCGCTCTTTTAGCCGCGCGGATATAGCCGTTTCCGCCCCAGGGAGAGCATTTTTCACATCCGCAGCCGCCCTCATCATAGGGGAAGGTTGATACCATATCAATTTCAATTCCGCGTTTTTTATATTCTCCCAGCACCATACGGTTTTGTTTATCGAGTATCGCCTGACCGACTTCTGTCGAAGGGCATGCTTTATTTCCGTGTTCGCATCTTACACCATAAGGGTCAAATATTTTTTGGGTTTTAGCTTCCTCCGGAACAGGCAAAAATGTGAGGGATGTAGCAACACTTGCTGACAATTTCATTCCCAGATATTTGATAAACTTCTGCATTTCGGCAAGACGGGAAAAAGCATCTTCAATTTCCCCGCTTCCGTTTGGCTCCCTTAAAAACGGCATATTTATATATATGTGGTTTATGCCCATAAGTGCCAGATCTTCGTAATAGTCAAATACCTCAGAAAGGGGTGCCATCCAATAAAAGGTATGAAAATGAGTTGCCGTGTACACGCATCTTTCGCTGCAATCGGGAGTTTTATACCCCCTCATATCGGAAGGGATAATTCCTTCCTCATCAAACTTGCTTGCATATAAAAATGCACCAACTCCCGCAAAGACATTTATGAGTGAGTCTGCCTTTACGGTTATCCTTTCAGCTTTTCCCGTTATTCTGTAAGAATCGGGGCGCATTTCTTTGTCTATTTCCAAAACAAGAGTAAATTCAGCTTCTTCGGAAAGTTCCATTCCGCGTGCCGTAAGCCTTTTTAATACCGTATCGTAAACAGGCTTTAATCTTTCGTTCGAAACCAAGATGTTGAAAGTTTTCATTTTTATTCCCCCTTATACTTTGTTTACTTAATTATAGCATAAGAGAAAATTTAAATCCTTAAATTTTTTTACTATTTTTCTGCCTTTTTTCTTTGTTTTTTTGTCATTTTTAAAAAGCCGTACGACATATGCCGCACGGCTTTAATTTCACACATATTGAACGAAAGTCACCCATCTTCCGCAACCGCCAACGGTGCCTATTTCAAAAAATGCCTCTGCATCTGCCTGATTATCAAAGTAAAGCTCAAATTTGTTTTCTCCTCTCTCCGGTGTAAAGATGCTGCAGCAGCCTCTGTGAAAAGCGGGAACATATTCTGATCCCGCTGCCCTTCCGTGGATTTTTTCGCCGTTCAGGAAGGTATCAAATTTTGCCTTTCCGTTGTGGGAAATCCTTAAAGGCCTTCCCCCTACCGCAGGAATAAAATTAAGGGTGTAGCGGTATTTTCCCTTTGGCACGGTAAAATAAGAATTCGGCGTTTCAACATCATACTTTTCGCCTGTTTCAAGATTTTCAACGTGATAGATTTTAGCATCGGGAAAGCCGAAGGAGTTATCCCACTTAATGCCGTTTACAGAAAACATTATATTCACAAGATTTATAGGCGCCCTCTTTTTGTCGATGAGCTTTTCAGCGTTAAATGTATATTCGCACTTTTCTCCCGGTGCAAGGTCAAGATTGAAGGAAGAAGGCGTCATAATCACGTTCTGCGATGAGCCGAGAGTAAACGTTCCCTTCATCTCGGTCTTTGTTCTGTTTTCTATTTTTATCTTAAAATTGTTTTCCTTTTCATAGCAATATGCAACAGTTTCGGGATACACCACACTTACGGTAAGAGGGGTTTCTGCTATAAGTGCCTCGGTGAGTTCATATTCTTTATCAATATGCTCATCAAGCCTTGCAGGTGCCATACTATATATTTTTCTGTTTTCGGGAAGGTTTGTAAATTCAACGTCCGACTTATAATATTCCATTACCTTTTCCGCTGCAAACGCCACCTCGTCACAAAAATCGCCGATTGTAGCGGATTCTGTCACGTTTATCATATTGTAAGAAAGTACAAGTTCGTCTCCTATTGGAGCTGTCCACTTTTCAGAAATTCCGTCGGGATTTAATATGCCCACAATAGAGCCAACCGTTGCCGCGGTGCAGTCCGCATCGTGACCTAAATTTGTAGCGGTGCAGATAGCCGTATCAAAATCTCCCTTTGAATGAAGAAGCGCCGTTAAGATAAATGACACGTTTATTGTTACATCCGTCCAGTTTTCCGAGTAGTAGTTTTCAAGTATTCTGCTTCTCACCTCTACCGGGTCCTTTGTTTCATTGTACCATTTAACAGCATCACGGAAAGCCTTTCCCATTTTTGCGTCCTCGGGGATATAGGAAATTGCCTTATCTATCATTTTTTCAACGTCTGTTTCGGTAAACGCCATACTTTCAAGAGCGGCAAGAAACATAATCGCGTGAACTCCGTCATCTGTATGGTCTGTGCATCCGTCCTCAATGGAAAGCTTAACCGCAAGGTCGGGATTTCCGGGGGCGAGACATGCCCAGAGTTCACTTCTTATCGCCGCACCCATACCGCCGTGGAATTTATTGTTGTATCGTCCCGACAAAGGGGCATAAATCTTTTTCTGATAATTACCTTCGGCAACGCCGTATTCGTCAGGCAGATTTTCCTGAATGTAAAATTCCCAGGTATTACCCATATTGTATCTGCTTACGGGAAGTCCCGTTCTCATAATTATTTCAAGGGCAGAAACCTGCAAATCAAGATCGTCATTGGGTATCATTGTGTCGGGAACGGGATCGTAAAATGTTACATTGCTTACCTGACATCTTCCCTCAAAGGGCATACCGAGAGTTCCTCCGACGGATTTACCTATAAAGCAGCCCTTAAGCTTTTTTCTGTATATATCATAATTAAGTTTCATAACAAAAACCTCCTTTTACTTTATTTTACCACAATACCGAAATTTGTAAATGATTAATATTCGCAACATAAGTTGACTTTTATTGACATTTCTGCTAAAATCGGAGAAAAGAGGTGATTTTTAATGGCAAATGAGAAAATTTATACCGGCGGATATGTTGACGGAAAATATTTTGTAAGAATGCAGCGCTACAGCAAAAACCTTTTCAGAAATGTAGCTTACACGCCCCATCCGTCAGGCTCGCTCCACTCCTATCACACTCACGATTTCTATGAAATGAATTTTGTATTAAAGGGAAAATGCATAAACTATGTAAGCGGTGAAAACATAGAGATGAATGAGGGCGATGCAATTTTAATGCACCCCGGCACCTTTCATTCGGTTTACGCTGAAAACGATTCGCTGGTTGTAAACTTTCTGATCAGGGAAGATTTTCTTCTTTCGGGCTTATCTTCCTTAAATTCCGACTTTTCCTTCGGTAAATTTATTGATGCATCAAAAAGGGATGACTATTTCAGATATATCCTGTTTACAGGCGGAGAAGGAAATAAGGAACTTTGCGAAAAACTGATTGAACAAATTGAAAAGGATTCTTCCAAAACCGCCGAAGGTTTTTTGCGTGAAGAGGCATTGTTTCTTTTATTTTGCGCCGACCTTGCTTCAAACAAAACCACGCAGACACTATCCGATCAAAAGGGCAGAGAATCCGAAAAGCTTCACGAATCAATGATGTTTTATGCCTACGAACACTATGACACCGTAACCCTTGAATCTTTATCGGAAAAATTCGGCTATTCCAAAAGCCACGTCTGCCGTATTTTCCGCCACTATACGGGAAACACCTTTCACGAAATTTTAACCGATGTAAAGCTTTCCTATGCCTGCACTTTTTTAAGGGAAACAAACTTAAACGTGCAGACAATTGCAGAAAAGGTGGGCTTTTCCAGCATCGAACATTTTCACAGGCTTTTCAAAAAACGTTTTTCATTATCTCCCCTTAAATATCGCTCATTTAATTCTGAAAACTGAAAAAAGGACTGAATGCATCCCATTCAGTCCTTTTTTATTCAGCTTTGTTTTTCTGAGAAATAATATCTTCGCTATTTTCAGTTAAAGTCAAAGGATATAACAGAAACTTCTTTAGCATTATCGTCCCAGCTTTTATTTATAACGAGTAAAAGTCGGTCGAAAGCTTCTCCAACAGAAAGGTGATATGCTCTTTTTCTGTTGTCGGAAACCTTTAAGAGCTCCTTCCTTTCCCCATTTAATTCACCATATAATACAAAGTCACGGCAAAGGGTTAGGGGAAGATGCATTTTCGGGCTGTTAAGCTTTATGTTTGCCCTTGTGGAATGTATTCTTTCACAAACAGATCCGGGAAGAGTTTTTCTGTCAAGGTCGCTGTCAAAAACAATATGTATTTCACTTACCTTTGCTTCATCAAACTTATAGCTTATCCCTTCGCCCAACTTTGCAGAAAAAGGCGTTTTTTCCCCGTATATTTTATGAATTCTGTCTTCGCCGTTTCGTAAAGTATCATCTCCGTTTAAAGAAGCATTTTTACATATATCCGAAATTTCACGCTTAATATGCGGCAAGAAGCAATCTTCATCCATCAAAAGATTTTGAAGTTCCTTTGTTTTTTCAAGATAAACTCCGTGAGGCGTTAAGTTTTCAGATACTGCAATACTTGCCGCCTTGCCCACAGCCTCTCCCAAAAGGGAGCAGGTTGCCATAACACGGATGCTGCTCATTGCCATATGAGTCATACTTATGTTTCTTCCCGCAAAGAAAAGATTTTCCACGTTTTTGGAATATAAGCTTCTGTAAGGAATGGAGTAAGGCGCAGGTGTCATTCTGTTGGTGTTTGGCGCACCCTTGTGGTAAAAGCCTCCCAGGAAATGGTCGTCAAGGGGCCATCCTCCATAGGCAACTTCGTCTGGAAATACCACTCCGTCCGACACATCACGCTGGGAAATCATCACTTCCCCAACCATTCTCCTTGACTCTCTTTTTCCGGGGAGAAATCCTAAAAATTCAAGTTCCCAGTTTTCAGCTTTATACTTTCCCGAATTTTTTATATAATCCCAGGTTCCTGTGGCAAGCCCCAAAAGCTTGTCCCTTAAAACTTCTGTATCGGCAATGGTGTTTCTGTCTCCCCCAAGCTCTAAATACCAGAAGTTTTCATAGTCGCTTTCTAAATTCATACTTCGGTTTTTAAAATTTTCTTCCGTAAGGGAAAGTGCACATTCGGGCGCCTTATATGTAACGGGCTCTGTCGTTTCCCTTCCCTGAATAAGACAGCTCATTCCCATTGTGAAATCATCCGCAATTTCCCTGTCGGTATCCTCGGAAAACTCTGTTTTCCCTTCTCTGCCTATCTTAAATTCCGCACCGGTTAAAGGTGCCAGAATACTGTCTCCCGATGAATCGCAATAAAATTTCGCTTTAACTTTGATAAACATCTGAGTTGTCATCTGCCATCCCGTAACAGAGGTGATTTTTCTCGTTCTGCCGTGGGCAAAGTTTCCCTCTTCCACTTCTGCATCCATACAGGAGCAGTTAAGAAGGAGGGTTATATTTTTTTCACGTTTTACAAAGTCATAAAGCACCGTATCCCACACAGCATAGTTTTTGGTGGGATTTCTATACAGATTTTCAAGGGCAATTTCTTCTATAATTCCCGTTTCGCGGTTGTTTTCTCCGTTAGAGCCACATATCCACATACGGATTTCCGAGGATGCATTTCCTCCTAAAACGGGGCGCACGTGCATAAGCACAACCTTGATTCCTTCTCTTGCGGCAGAAATTGCGGCACACAATCCTGCCATACCGCCTCCTATTACACAAAGGTCTGTATTTATAACTTTCTTATCAAGCATCAGAATACCCCTTTCTTGACTATGCAAATATCTTATGATATAATTATATTATATTTTCAGCAATGTTCTATAAGAAAATTGATAAAAAATATAAAGAAAGTGCAAATTTATGGATAATTTAATAAAAAACACAGCATCCTATCTTGATTTTCTGAAAAATGAGTGTGACCTTTTAATTTCACTTCACTTTGATGCCGATTTTTACGCCCATATCGGAAGTAAGGCGTTAAGTCTCATCCGCCCATACAACGTGCACACAAACCCATACTGTCTCAAAATAAAAAGCAACGCTCACTCAATGTGCCTTGAAAACCAGAAAGCAATACTGAAAAAGTGTGAAAAAAATCAGGGCTTTATACACACCTGCCACGGCGGCGTTTCGGAATTTATTTATCCCTTATACAGAGAAAATTCTGCGGTGGGATTTATTGCCGTAAGCGGATATAAGGGAAAGGATTTTTCCGATTCTTCACTTTGGAATCTTTACTTAAAAGATGAAATCCCTTTATCTGTCTGCACCTCGGTTATCCCCCCTCTTTCCCTGATGCTTGAAGCCCTTTTATCCGAGCCTTCGGCAGAGCCCTATACAGAATATGATCTCATCCTTCAGTTTTTGGAAGAGTATCATATAAATGTAGACTTAAAAGAATTGTCGGAGCATTTTAATAAAAGCAAAAGCCACATAAGCCACTTATTTAAGACTAAAAGCGGTATGTCATTAAGAGCATATTGCAACAACTTAAAGCTTACGGATTCCAAAGTCCTGCTTCGTACAACCGACCGTTCCGTAACGGACATTGCTCTTGATTTAGGCTTTAGTGATACCAGTTATTTTATATATTTATTCAAAAAGAAATACGGCGTTTCTCCGCTTAAATACAGAAAATATGAAAAATGAGTGCGACTTTTAGTCGCACTCATTTTTTTCTATTCCTTCAAGAGTAAATGGCGGTATAAAGCTTTCGTCTGCCGCTTCACCCTCCTGGGTGAAGGCGTTTTCCATTCCCAAATCACAGCAAAAATCAATTAAAGCATCATATTCTTCTTCCGTCACTCTGTTTTTAAGAACGGGGTGATTTAAAATCGCTTTCGTTGGGGTGTACTGGCTCATAATCGAAAAATATACACTCTCGCCATAGGTTTCAAACAGAAACCTTAGTATATTTTTTGAATCCGAAAGCCCCCCGGGCAGCATCATATGGCGTATAAGTACGCCCTTTTTCATCATTTCGTCATCGCCAAAAACTACCTTTGGCTGTTGGCGTACCATTTCGGAAATTGCCTCTACGGCAACTTTCGGATAGTCTTTCGCCTTTGAATATTCCATAGCAAGAGATGAGTCCCAATACTTAAAGTCAGGCATATAGATGTCAATTAAACCTTCAAGCTTCTTTAAGGTTTCAACCTTTTCATAACCGCTCGAATTATAAAGGATGGGAATATTAAGCCCTTCCTTTTTTGCCCTTTCAAGAACGGGAATTAACTTTTCCGCAAAATGTGTTGGCGTAACCAAATTTATGTTGTGCGCTCCCTTTTCCTTAAGCTCAAACATAATTTCAAAAAGGCGCTCTTCTGTTATTTCTTTGCCGAATTTTTCGTGAGATATATCCTCATTCTGACAGAAAATACACTTTAAGTTACAGCCCGAAAAAAAGATAGTTCCGCTTCCCGATTCCCCCGATATGGGAGGCTCCTCCCACATATGAAGGGCGGCACGGGCAATTTTTATTTCATCTCCTGCACCGCAGATACCGAAATTTCTCTCACTTCTTTCGGCATTGCAGTTTCTCGGGCAGATATTACAATTCATTTCTGCTCCTTTTTATGAGAAAGCATCCATTCATAAACCTCGTCGTTTGAAAATGCGTTTTCCCAGCTTGCATGCTGAACGGTTTCATATATGGAAAGCTTTGCACTTCCGCCGTTTAAGTTTACCGCATTTACCATTTTAATGCTTTCTTCAACCCTTACCGTGGAATCAAGAAGTCCGTGATGTGCCCAAACGGGAACGTCCTTAAGACGAGCGGCATTCCAGTACATACCGCCACCGCAAACGGGAACAATTGCCGCAAACCATTCTGGGCGTGTCATTGCCAGCTGCCAGGTGGTATAGCCACCCATAGATGAGCCTGCAAGATAAAAACGCTCTTTATCGGTGTAGCTTTCTTCTCTTATGAAAGAAGCAAACTCTATGAGCTGCTCAAAAATTTCAAACCAGGTGTCGGCATAGCACTGGGGAGAAACCACTATAAAGCGGCTTTCCTTTTTTTCTCTCAATGTCTTTAAAAGAAAATGGTTTTCAATTATGCTTATGTCAGTTCCTCTGCCCCCTGCTCCGTGAACGTGCAGTAAAACGGGATAAGTTTTTCCCTCTTCATAGCCAAAAGGGTATTCTATTACATATTTAAGCTTTTTAAATTCTTTAATCATAATTTATTCCTCCAATGTAATAAGTGCAAATCCGTAGGGCGGAATATCTTCTTTAAGAAGAATTTTATCTCCTGAAAGCTCTGCCTTTATATTATAACTGTCTATGTTTTTGTATTTTTTATCAAGAATTACTTCACCGTCGAAAATCCAATCCTTTGATATGTTAAAAAGACCTATCGAAAGCTCCTTTTCATCTCTTGCGCACACGGTATAAAGACCGGGAGCGCCGAAAAGCATTGCCGGAAGCTTTTCCCCCTGCATTCTTTCAATGCATTTTGCAAGTTGCTTTTGCCTGAAATAGTTTCTGAAAATACCCGGATGCCAGCCGTTTACCGTGTAAACGGTTATGGGAACAAAAGAATAAATCAAAAATTTATAACCTTTTTCGTTTTCATAGTATATTGCGGAAGGGAACTTTTCCTGCTTGTCAAAATCATCGTGAGATGCACCAAGCACAGAAGAGCCTTTTACAAAGCTTGACAAAACCTCTGCCCCGCCTTTAAGGGAAAAATCATAAAATACTCCCTGCTTTTCAAAACTTGCAGAGGTATATTGGTCTTCCGATGCAAAATATTCCGCCGTGGGATTAAGCATCAATTTAGTATAGGAGCTTATTCCCACATCAATGCCCTTTTCCATTAAGCATTTAGCACCAACAGCATCGGTAATTACGCCGTTTTTAAGCATTTTTTCAGTTAAGTTCAAAACATTTTCTCCAAATGCGATGCTTACAGAATCCTCGCATCCGTAGGTGGTGGGAATGGAGTTATCAACTATCATCCATTGGCTCATTGTGGGAAGATAGTTTCTGCTTCCGTAAAGGGCAAAGGAAAAATCCTCGCCTATTGTGGTTTTCTTATACATATCCATATATTCTGCCACATTAAGTCCCACGCTTTTCTTGCCTGAAAAACGCTTTTTTATTTCTTCATAGTGATTTTCGTTTCTCTTATGAAGGTCTACATAGCCTTTTTCGTAGTCGGCGCCGGCATTATAGTCAAGCATATATTTAAGTATGCCGATTTCGGGATTGTTGGCATAGGTTGCCATATCGTAAATTTCAAGCTCTGAAGCCGATACCACCTGACGCTGTCTCGGGAGACAATCCCCCTCCGACATACACTCTATGCCGTTTGCCCAGAAGCTTTGCATTTTTACCGTTTCGATTGAAGCATTAAGACTTCCGCCGTTTTGCCAGTAGGGCGCTCCTGTCATTCTTAAAAACGGCTCGTTTTTACCTGCTATTATTTTGCAAAGCTCTATTATATCCACGCCCTCCATAAGATAGGAGGATGAGTTGGCAGAAAGTCCTATTCGGACATCGGGATAGTCTTTGTGGACCTCCCTTTCAATTTCTGCCGTAAAATCCTTTAAGGTTTTTCCCATAACATCATCGAAAATGTCACGATAGCGTTTTTCCTTTCCGCCTGTTATGTAAGTATCAAGAATTTCTTTGGTGTATTCTATTCCCGATGCTTCTTTAAGCATTTCAAGATGCTTTGGACATACGCACGCCTTTCCCGCCAAAACCTTTCCGCCCGAGAGAGTGAAATCATCCTCAAAAAGTATGTATTTCACTCCCGTTTCGCAAATGGCTTTAAGGGTATTTATGAAGTCTTTCCTGAATTCTTCATCGGTGGGGCAATAAGCAAAAACCTTTGCCCCATCCGCAAATGTTATTTTTTGATAAACTGACGGTGCATCGTGGTCATAGGGTGCAGGAACTCCCGTTCCTCCGTGACCGATGGAAGGAGCCATCCACGCCCCTACTTCTATTCCCTCTTTTATAAGTCTTTCTTTTGTTCTTAAAAATAAGTTAAATTCATCAGACAAGCATTTTTCGCTTCTTAAAACTCTCGGAAAAATCAGCATAGCCATATCGCATTTTGCTTTTTTAAGAGCCGATATAAGAGCAGAAAAATCTCTTTCGTTGAAGTTTCTGTTTAATACGGGAATAAGAACCTTTCTCATTTGAAATTCTCCTTTACTTAACGAAAAATTCAAAGTCTACCTTTCCATAGTTAGGAAGTCTGTACTGACCAAAGGTGTAAGGGCCGCAGCTTCCGGAGCCGATACCGCCAACCTTATAGTCAATTCTTACGTTGGTAAGACCGTTTTTACGAAGTGCATCAATATGCTCTGCACGGTTGAGGGTAGTTGTATCATATTCCGATACGTTAAATTCAAACACGCCGTCTGTCATAAAGGTAAGTCCCGATGCAAGTGAAAGCTTCTTTGCTCCCGTATGGTTTCCGTGTTCCTGAGGACGGATATAGGGAACATACTCCTTACTTGCAGAGCTTTCATATTCGCCGAAGGTTGTGTGGTTTTTAAGGTCTGCATAGTTTTCATAAGGACCGTAGCCGAAATATGTAAACTTGTCGTTTTCAGCGTTTACTGCAAATTCAAAACCAAGTCTGGGGAGACATTCCTTAAGAGCAGGACGGTTTCCTATCTGACCGGAAAGAGTTACCTTCATCATTCCGTCTTCAAAGAATTCATAAGTAAGGGTGTGATCCATAAAGGGAACTCTTGAAACAGCGGAAAGTGTGCAGTTAAATACAATTTTGTTACCTGTTATCTTGTATGAATAGGTTTTCTGATGAACGTGGTCAATTTTATTGTCATACCAGGTGTGACGGATATTTCTGTCGTTGTCTGTTGTTGCACGGAAAACGGTCAATGCCATATCTGTTGCAAGGAGTTCCTTCTTGCCCTTTTTAATTGAGGAAACAACGCCTCTTACCTTGCTTATTGTATATTCCTTGTCCCCTGTTTTAACAACAATTTTGTTTTCGCCGTCTTCTATTTTAACCTTTGCTCCGGTCTTTATTTTCTTAAGCTTAATATCCAAAGGAAGCTCGGCAAAGCCTAAAACATCCTTATCCTTCATAAGGTAAACCACGATGTATGCGCCCATTTCCGCTTCTTTGGGAAGACGGAAGGGAATTTCAATTTCTTCTGTCTTATGGGGTGCAAGCTCCAAAAGCATAAGCTGCTCTGCAACTGTCTTTCCGTCAACATTGAGGCAAAGCTTTATGTCATATTCGGAAAGGTCTGTAAAGTCATAGCGGTTGGTGATTGCAATTTTCCCGTCCTTAAGTTCTGCCTTAAAGCCCTGATATGCATATTTTGCAGAAAGAGAACCTGCCTTAAAGCTTCTGTCGTGGAAGGTTAAACCGTCACAGCAGAAGTTTGAATCGTGGGTTTCTTCGCCGAAGTCACCGCCGTATTTTGGAACTCCGTCTTCAACGAAGGTGTGGTCTGTCCATTCCCAGATACATCCACCTGCAAAGAGAGGATGTGAATAGAATTTTTCCACATAGTCAACCATACTTCCGGGGCCGTTACCCATAGCATGAGCATATTCGCAAAGGAAGTAAGGTCTTTCGTCGCCTGTTGCAATTACTCTGTCCATTGTAGCAAGATCGGGGTACATCTGGCTTCTTATATCAACATCTGCAACGTGCTTTATGGCAGATGCGCGCTCCGAATGACGGATTCTTGAAGGATCTCTGTCCTTAATATAAGCAAGCATAGCTACCGTATTCATACCAAAGGTGCTTTCATTGCCTACGGACCAGGAGAAAATTGATGCGTGGTTTTTGTCACGTTCTAAGCTTCGCTCCATACGGTCAAGCATCATATCCTTCCACTCGGGATTGTTGCTGGGCCAAAGTCCGCTGTCATCATAGCCGGGCCATGTGGCATTACGGGCGTTGAAGCCGTGCTGTTCATCATCGTTTTCAAGCATAACATAAAAGCCAAGCTCGTCTGTCATATTCAAAAATTCGGGTGTGGGAGGATAGTGGCTTGTTCTTATGCAGTTGATATTAAGCTCCTTCATTTTAAGAAGCTCGGAATATAAATCTTCATCTGTTTCGTACCAGCCCTCGGTAGGATGGGTATCGTGACGGTTTACACCCTTAAGCTTTACGGGAACGCCGTTTATCAAAATTCCGTTCTTCGTTGCCGCAACAGTTCTCATACCAACGCGGAAAGGAATAAATTCTCTTCCCTTTTTAACAACAACTGTGTATAAATAGGGCTTTTCTGCATTCCAGAGTATGGGCTTTTCAACCTTTTTGCCGAGAGAAACGCCTTCGGCATCGAATATTTCATAATCAGAATGGCTTACTGTAATTTTCTTTGTATCAGCCTTTATTTCAATATCTTTAAGATGGTCTTTTTCTCTTCTTAAAAGATATACATCACGGAAAATACCGTTGTAACGGAAAAAGTCCTGATCCTCTAAATAGCTTGCGGCACACCACTTTAATACCTTTGCCTTTAAGTTGTTTTTACCCTTTTTAAGATACTTTGTAAGACAGAATTCCGCCTGGAGATGGCTTCCTGTGGAGTAGCCCACATACTCACCGTTTATATAAAGATATATGCAGGAAGAAACGCCTTCAAAAACGATATACATATCGTCATTAAGCTCTTCTGCCGACACTTCAAAATCAAGGCTGTAAACTCCGCAGGGGTTTTTATCGGGCACATAGGGAGGATCAACGGGATAAGGATAGTTTACGTTTGTGTAATAAGGCTTTTCGTAGCCCTTTGCCTGCCAGCAGGAAGGAACGGAAATTTCGTCCCACTTCTTTGCATTAAGGTCAGCTTCTTCCTCTGCCTCATAGTAGTTAAACTGCCATATGCCGTTTAAAAGTCTGTAATAAGGAGAATCCTCCTTCTTAAAAGCAAGTGCTTTTTCAAGTGAATCATAGGGAATGTAATAGGAACGCTGTTTTTCACGGTTTTCCGCATAAAATTTTACGTTTTCGTACTGTCTCATAATCTCTCTCCTTATTTAATATAAAAACTGAAATTTACTTTTCCAAAGGGCACTCTGAACTTCTGAGGCAGTTCAGGTCCGCAGCTTGCAGAACCAAGGCCCGATACGAAATAGTCGATTCTGAGGTTTGTATAATCGCTCTTTCTTCCCTTAAGGTCAGATATATGCATAGAATCGGTGAGTGCTTTTGAATCATATTCGGATACTGAAAATTCAAAGCCTGTATCGGAAAGGAATGTCAAGCCCGATTCCATTGAAAGATACTTTGTATCAAGGTGATTTCCGTGTTCCTGCGGAACAATGTAGGGTACATATTCACCTTCTGCACTGCTTTCATAGGTTCCGAAAGCAACGTGATGGCACATATCTCGATAGCACTCAAAGGGACCCATTCCCTTATAAGTAAACTTGTCGTTTTTCTTATTTAACTTAAATTCAAATCCGAATCTGGGAAGGAAGGTACGAAGTCTTGTACTTTCCAAATTACCGTCAAGAGTTACCTTCATAAGACCGTCTTCGAAGAATTCATATATAAGCTTATATGAAGCAAAGGGCATTCTTGCAACAGAGGAAAGTGAGCAATCAAAAATCACCTTGTTTCCTGAAATTTCGTAGCCGTAAACCTTCTGATGAGTAAAGCGGATTTTATCTGTTGTCCAGTCAGCCTTAGGTTTGTTGTCGTTGTCAACAGGGGCACGCCATACGGAAATGAAGGAAGGAGAATAAAGCAATTCTTCGCCATTATTTTTAATGCTTGTAATCATTGCCTTTGACTTTTCAATTGTATATACCTTATCTCCGCTTTCTGCGATTATGTCAAACTCGGTATCCTTTAATTCCACAGCCGCACCTTTTTCTACGGGTACTACCTTACAGTTTGTTTCAAACTGCATCATACCTACTTCTTCCCCGTCTTTCAAAAGTTCCATATTGACAAAAGCACCAAAAGGAGCTTCCTCGGGAATTGAGAAGGGAACATCTATTACCGTAGTATCGTGAGGAGCAAGATTTATCTTTATAATTTTTTCTTCTTTTTCTTCTCCGCCAACGGTTAAAGAAAGTCTTATGTCAAATTCCGAAAGGTCTGTAAAGTCATAGCGGTTTGTTATAGATATTTTTCCGCCATCAAGCGATGCCGTAAAGCCCTGATATACGTGCTTAAGCTCCCAGGATCCGCCCTTAAAGCTTCTGTCGTAAAATACGATACCGTCAACACACCAGTAGCTGTCGTGGGTTTCTTCGCCGAAGTCGCCGCCGTATTTGGGAACGCCGTCAACCAATATTGTATGGTCTGCCCACTCCCAGCTGCATCCGCCGATAAAGAGGGGATTTGAATAAAACTTTTCGGTGTAAGCATAAAGGTCGCCGGGGCCGTTACCCATAGATGCGGAAAATTCGCACTGGAATATGGGACGCTCGTCACCGAGTGCTGCAAGGCGATCCATTTCGGAAATGGATGCATACATTCTGCTTCTTACGTCAACAGGTGCCATATCTCTTGCAACGTGAGCTCCCTCATAGTGAAGAGGACGGGAGGAATCTCTGTTTTTAGCCCAGAGAAGCATAGCCTCTGTGTTTCTGCCGTAGTTACTTTCGTTACCCATTGACCACATAATAACACAGGCTCTGTTTTTATCACGCTCAACAGTTCTTTCAATTCTTGAAACCAAAGCATCCTTCCACAAAGGATGATGGCTGGGCCAGATTATATCATCGTCATAGCCTCTGTAGGGATGTACGCTTCGTGAAATATATCCGTGGGTTTCATAATCTGCTTCGTCAATTACATAAAAACCAAGCTCGTCAGCAATATCCAAAAGTGCGGTTGTGGGAGGATAGTGGCTTGTTCTGATGCAGTTGATATTCAAGCTCTTCATCTTAAGAAGCTCTGAATAAATATCATCTTCCGTCATTGTCCAACCGGTTACGGGATGTGAATCGTGACGGTTTACACCCTTTAATTTTACGGAAACGCCGTTTATGAAAAAGCCGTTTTTGTTTGTTTCAACAGTTCTCATTCCCACCTTAAAGGGGATAAACTCTCTTCCCTTTTTAACAACTACTGTATAAAGATAGGGCTTTTCCGCATTCCATAAAATGGGATTTTCAACGGTTTTACCAAGGGAATTTCCATCGCAATCGAAAATTTCAAAGTCTTCGTGGCTTACCTCAATTTCCTTTGTTGTGGTTTTAATTTCAATATCCTTAAGATGGTCTTTTTCTCTTCTCAAAAGATAAACATCACGGAAAATACCGTTCATTCTGAAAAAGTCCTGATCCTCCAAATAGCTTGCAGTACACCACTTCAATACCTTTGCGGTGATTATGTTTATGCCTTCTTTTACATAAGGTGTAAGATCAAATTCTGCTGTCAGGTGGCTACCCTGAGTGAATCCCACATATTTATCGTTTACATAAAGATACATACAGGAGCATACACCGTCAAAAACGATATATGTTTCATCTGCCGCCTCTTCCTTTGTAAGAGTTATTTCACGGCGGTAAAGTCCAACGGGGTTATCATCGGGAACGAAAGGCGGATCCACCGGGAAAGGATAGTTATAGTTTGTATAATAGTGGCTGTCATAGCCTTCTGTCTGCCAGCAGGCGGGAACCTTTATCTTGTCCCACTTTTTGGGGCTAAAGGTAAATTCTCTCTCATTTTCAAAATAGCAGAAATCCCACTTTCCGTTTAAGAGCTTATAGTAGGGCGAATTTTCCTTTTTGCCCGAAAGTGCATTTTCCAATGTGTCATAGGGTATGTAATAACTTCTCGCGTCTTCTCTGTTTTCACCCAAAAAGGTGTAGCTTTCATACTGTCTCATTTTTATTCCTCCTTATTTTATGTAAAAACTATATTCTATTTCTTTGTCCATTATGCGGTTTTCAGGTCTTAACATAGGACCGCAACTTGCAGAGCCTATTCCCGTAACACGGTAATCAATTCTTATGTTTGCATATCCGTTTTTCTTTATCTCGTCTGTATGACGGGCGTATGCCAGAGTTTTTGTATCATAAGAAGATACGTTGATTTCGAAAAATCCGTCGGTTAAGAAGGTAAGTCCCGAATCAAGTTTAAGCATCTTTGTTCTGTAATGATTTCCGTGTTCCTGAGGTACGGGATAGTTTACATATTCACTATCTGCCGTTGAACGGTAAAGTCCTACAGGTGCGTGAAGATGCATATCCGAGTAGCTTTCATAAGGACCCATTCCAAAATATGTAAAACCAAGGTTTGAAACAGGGCTTTTTATTTCATATCCGAATCTCGGAAGGAATGTGGTGTATTCAGGCTTTACTTTTGCCTTTGTGGTAAGCTTCACCATTCCGTTTTTGAAAAATTCGTAAATTGCGGTATATCTTATATAAGGCGTTCTTGATACACCTGCCAATGATGCATCAACGATTATTTTGTTGTCCTCTGTCTTGACATCATAAACCTTTAAGAAGGTTTTGTTCATATTTTCAGAATGGGTATTGTCGTTTTCAAGCTCCCAGGATTTCTTAAAGTGTCTTTCGTTATCCGTTGCCGCCTTAAATGCAGAAAGTCTGAATATATCCGCTATCTGCTCCATTCCGTTTTTGATTATGGAAGAAAACGTGCCGTAGTGTTTATCGAATACATATGTAAAACCGTCGCCCTCTATGTAAATTTTTCCGTCTTCCTCGATAAAGTCGGTAAACTTTGCACCGGGACGGATTTTCTTAACCTTACATTCCGAAATTTCAAACTGTGTCATAGCACGGACATCGCCGTCTTTTTCAACGGAGAATGTCACATAAGCACCGAGAGTGCAGCTTTCGGGAAGATTGAAGGGCAATTTAAATTCCGTTTTTTCGTGGGGCGCTGCTTTAAGCTTCACCTGACATTTTTCCAAAACAACGCCGTCAACCATAAGTTCAACAAAAGAATCAAACTCCGAAAGGTTTGTGTGGCTGTAACGGTTTTCAACGGTAATTTTATCACCGTTTCTTGTAGCCTTTATGTACTGATATGAGAACTTTACGTTTCTCGAACCTGCCTTATAGCTTCTGTCTGAAAATACAAGTCCGTCAACGCAGAAGTTTCCGTCATTTATAGTTTCGCCAAAGTCGCCGCCATAGCGGGCAACGCCATTTGCATCCTTTACGGTGTGGTCAGCCCACTCCCAGATACATCCGCCGAGGCAGTGCTTGTATTCATAAAACTTTTCAACGAACAAATCAATTTCGCCGGGGCTGTTACCCATAGCGTGACCGTACTCAATTACAAAATAGGGGCGGCGGTCATCATTTGCCATAATTTCGTCGATATCCTCCAAGCGAGGATACATTCTGCAGCGGATGTCCGTATCGCAGTTATAGTCAACAACTCTTGCACGCTCGTAGAATACCACTCTGGAAGAATCTCTCTTGTGACCGTAGGCGAGCATTGCATCAAAATTGGGGCCGTAGTTACTTTCGTTACCCATTGACCACATAATTACAGAGGCGTGGTTTTTGTCACGTTCCATTAAACGCTCAATTCGCTCTACAAACATAGGCTCCCAGTCTTTTTTATTGCAGGGCCATGCAGGATCGTTATCAAAGCCTGCTCCGCTTCCGCCGATGTTTCTTGTGTTAAAGCCGTGAGTTTCCACATCCGCCTCGTCCACAACATAAAAACCTATTTCGTCGGTCATATTCAAAAATTCGGGTGTAGGAGGATAGTGACTTGTTCTTATGCAGTTTATGTTTAAGTCCTTCATCTTTAAAAGTTCTTCACGAAGGAATTCATCTGTCACATAATACCCCGTTTCAGGATGGGTATCGTGATGGTTTATACCCATCATTTTAACGGCGCTTCCGTTAATTAAAAGCTCGCCGTCCTTATTTATTTCTATATCGCGCATACCGACCTTAAAGGGAATATATTCATTTCCTTTTTTAACAACAACGGTGTATAAATATGGCTTTTCAGCACTCCAGAGAATGGGCTGTGTTACCTTTTTACCAAGACTCTTACCCGATGCATCAAAAATTTCAAAGTCGGGATGGCTTACCTTTATTTCTTTTGTATCCGCCTTTATTTCGATATCCTCAAGATGTCCCTTTTCTCTTGAAAGAAGGTAAACATCACGGAAAATGCCGTTCATTCTGAAGCAGTCCTGATCCTCTAAATAGCTTCCCACACACCACTTCAACACCTTTGCGGTAACGGTGTTTGTGCCCTTTTTAATATATTTTGTAATGTTAAATTCAGACTGCATTCTTGAAACCTGGGTGTAGCCCACATATTTTCCGTTTATGTATAAATACATAAAGGTTGCAACACCTTCAAACATTATATAGGTTTCTTTTTCAGCCCACGTTGAATCAATTTCAAACTCTCTCTGATAAACGCCGCAAGGGTTATCGTCGGGAACAAAGGGAGGATCCACCGGGAAAGGATAGTTAAGATTTGTGTACTGATGGCGGTCATATCCTTCCATCTGCCAGCAGGAGGGCACGGGAATTTCGTCCCACTTTGTTATTTCTTCCGGCACATCAATGTCCCTTTCAAAATAGCGGAAGTTCCATATCCCGTTTAAAAGCTTGTAATATCCCGATTCGGATTTCTTTCCCGAAAGGGCTTTTTCCATACTTTCATAGGGAATATAATAGCTTCTCGCCTTTTCACGGTTTTCAGAAGTCTTTTTGATGTTTTCATATGTTCTTATTGCCAAAACCCGTCACTCCTCTATGTATAATTACACTTACTACCATTATAAACCAAATGCTTAATTTATGCAATAGGATTATGTTGCGATTTCTTGCACAAAATTGCTATTTTTCATGTTATTTCACACTGTGATATTATTCTAACACAGGCAAATAAAAAAAGCAACATTAATTGTTGCTTTTTTTACACTATTTTACAGCTTTTATAAGGTTTGCCACTTGTTTTGCAGTAGCTTTTAAGTTTTTATACGCATTATTCTTATCCATGGCGAAATCCAAAGTACAGGGCGTTCTCAAAATGGGGAAAAACGCATCAATTCCAAGTGTGTTTAAGTCTTCCGCATCCTCTGTAACTGCTCCGGCAAATGCAATTACCGGCACATTATATTTTTTCGCAAGCGAGGAAACTCCAACGGGAGCCTTTCCCATACCCGTCTGACCGTCAAGCTTTCCTTCCCCGGTTATCACAAAGTCAGAATCCTTTATTTTTTCCTCCAGGGATGTTTCCTTAATCACAAGTCCAATTCCTGACTTTAATTCTCCCTTTAAGTAAGCCATAAATGCAAAGCCCATGCCCCCTGCCGCACCGCTTCCGGGATAGTTTTCGTCAGCTTTCGGGTTTATATTTTTTGTAAGAAGTGCATATTTTGAAAGCCAAAGATCCATATCCTTAATTATTTCCTTTGTTGCACCCTTCTGCGGTCCGTAAATTTCACTGCAACCGTATTCACCGCAAAGGGGATTTTTCACGTCGCAGGCTATTTGAAATCTGCACTCCGAAAGCCTTGTATCTGCGTTTTTATCCGATATGTTACTAATCTTTTCAAGACCTTTTCCGAAGGGCATAACCGAATTTCCCACTTCATCAGTAAATTCAAAGCCAAGAGCAGAAAGCATACCGATACCGCCATCGTTTGTGGCACTGCCCCCTATGCCAATTAAGAAATTTCTCATACCCTTATCAAGTGCATCTTTTATCATTTCACCCACGCCGTAGGTTGTGGTATTTAAGGGATTTCTCATATCTTCGGGAACAAGAGTAATTCCCGCCGCAGCGGACATTTCCATAACCGCAAGCTTTCTTTCGGGAATGATTCCGTATTTTGCATCGACTTTATCTCCCAAAGGACCTGTAACGGTGGCAGTTATATATTCACCATTGTTTGCCGAAACAACCGCTTCAACGGTTCCTTCTCCACCGTCTGCAAGAGGACTTATTACCACATCTGCATCGGAGAATACAGCTTTTATTCCATCCCTTACGGCATTTCCTGACTCAAAGGTGGAAAGGCTACCCTTAAATGAATCTATCGCAACGGTAAATTTCATATTATTTCTCCTTTTCGGGCAGTGTGTTTTCCTGATTTTTATAAATAACGAATTTGCTGAACAAAAATTCAAGTACGAAATTAGAAAGCATTGTAACAATAAGTATTATGTACTCGTTTACTTCTGCCACATCCGCAAGATGACCCAAATAGGTTGATACAGGAGTAAACACCGCATAAAATCCGAAAAGCTTTATCATAGCTATCGGCACATTTGCGGCAGACTTAAAGGTATACCTTCTGTTGAAGGTGAAATTCCACACTATCGACAAAACAAGGGACGTAAGATACGCCGGCCAGTACGGAAGGGTTAAAAGCTCATTCATCAAGGTGAATGACACCACCTGAATTACCCCTGCCGATATGGAAAACAGAGTAAACTTTACCATTTGCATAATATGTTCTTTTTTCATTTCCATCTCCCCTTTATTTCATTCTACCATAAGCAAAAATGCTTGCTCGCAACGGCATTTTTACGCAGCCGTCAAGGAACACAAAAGCAGATGTAAATCTGCAAAGACGCCCCGGGCGGATTGGTGCTTTGCCCTTTTGTGTATATTATATCACACAGACAGAAAAATGCAATCCCTTTGGATTGCATTTTTCTGTTTCTTATAAAGATTTAATTAAAGCTTTTCCTTCTTCAATAATCGTTTCCGCAACACCTGCACTAAAACGTGAACTTCTTGCTTCATATCCGCCTTCGTCGTAGGAATCCTTCATGGGGAAATATCCTTCATAGCCGTTGGCAAGACCTATCGGGATAACAAGGTCAAAGCCTTCGGTTTCTTTGAGTGCAAGACCGATATTTGTAAAGCCTTCACCGGGAATTGTAACAAAAGCCACATTTCCAAGGGATGCCGCATTTATGGGCATAGAAAAGCTTTCAGGTCCGTTTTCAAGAGCAACCATTCTTGCAGCTTCCGCAACAACTGTTGTAAGCATCATACCGGTGTAGGGAATTTCAGAATCCCGCCCCGCCAGGTGAAGCTCGTTAATTCTTTTTGCTTCGGGCATATCCTCCGGCTTCGGCATATTTGATGCTATGCTTATTCTCTTTTCTCTGCAGATAATTTCCGGAACATCAACATAATTAACCTTGCAGAAGCACTGAAGAACGCCGCCTGTTACCACATTAGCCATATGTCGTGCATGGTCATAGCCACGCGCCACATCGTCAAAGTCATTAAACATTCCGTTAAAGTCGCCGCCCTTGGGGTGCACATTAACGTGGTTTACATCACCTTCTGCGCCGTTTACGAAAATACACTTTGAGTTATCAATCGCTTTTTCAACGCACCTTCTTGTAAGACCGGGCCAGTCGGAGGAAATTTTACTTCCGCCCACAACATCGGGATGAGTGGTAAAGTTTACGAAAACAAGGCTGTCCGCTTCTCTTTCAAACCTTAAAACGCTTACCCTCTCATCAACCTCGCCTAAAGGCTCTACGATATCGGGATTATTCACGCCGGGATTGGTTTTTATGCTTCCATCCTTCATTATATAGCGTCTTCCAAAGGATATGTTTTCTGCTTTTCCTACACCATAGCCCATTTTTGCATCGGCAAGGTCTGCTATTGCCGCCTTTGATGCTTCCATAAGCTTTCCTTTAAGGAAAACTATATACTCTTTTACAAGCTCGTTTTCGCTTGCCGTTGCGCAAACGGGTCCTGTATGGGTGTGAGTTGTAGAAATTATAATATTTTCCACAGGAAGTGAAAATTCCTTTGAAATTTCACTTCTGTAAACGTCCAGAATATCGAGTTTTATTCCGCAGTTGTCAACGGCAATTAACAAAAGAGTGTTTTTTCCGTCGGAAAGTGCAAGGGCATTTGCCTCAAGGTCGTCAATTACACCTTCTGCGAATCTGGGCTTATAATATCCCGATATGGGTGTTCCTTCTATAGGATTTATCTCTGTTCTGCCAAAGCCCGCTTTAAGTTTATTCATATTTATTTCCTCCCTAAAAATCATACAAGTTTTACAAAACAGTTTTCTTCTGATGACTTATATGCCGCTTCGACAACCATCTGATCGAAAATTGCACTATCTATGGAAACGGGAGCATCGGTATCATTTATAATTGCATTGCCCAGCGCCTCAATTTCCTTTGTATACATATTTCCGAGAGGTGTTCCCTCTAAAGACAGGGGTGTAAGTTCTCTTCTCTCCTGATTTGCATCATAAGCGAGCGAATCGTTGCTGACTAAAATATCAACCGTTCCGCCCTCTGCCTGAGCCAAAGTTCCTTTAGCTACGATACTTCCCTTTGTCCCGTAAATTTCAAGCTTTGCAACGGATGCCGCATCGGGAATGTTAAAGTTTGAATCAACATAGGCAACGCTGCCGTTATCCATTTTCATAATTACGTTTGAGGAATCGTCAACCTCATAATTAAAGGTCTGTGTCTGATTAAATGCCGCAACCTCAACAGCTTTAAGCCCTGTGATATAGTGGATAAGGTCAATTACGTGAATACCCATATCTACCAGCGCTCCGCCACCGCTTGTGGCTTTTTTCTGTCTCCACGCGCCTTCGATATCGGGATACCAGCAGGTGAACTGACCGCGGATTGAAACAATCTCCCCGATTTTGCCCTCGGCAATTATTTCCTTTATCTTCTGATGATAGCTGTGGAATCTCATGAGAAAGCCTATGCTTATTTTAACATTATTTTCTTCGCAGGCTTTTTTAATTTCTTCCGCATCGGCAACCGTCAGCGCAACGGGCTTTTCAAGCAAAATGTGCTTTTTTGCCTTTGCTGCCGCAATCGCCTGTTCCTTGTGGAAGAACACGGGCGATGCTATATAAACCGCATCTATTTCATCAATTTTAAGAACATCCTCATAATTTGTAAAGGCAAATTTTGCCCCGTATTTTTCCTTACATTTTTCTGCCGCATCGCCGTTTGCATCCATTACCGCAACAAGCTCTGCATTTTCGGCATCCATCATACCGGGAAGAGTTCTTCTGTCTGCAATTCCTCCGCATCCTATTACGCCCCATTTAATTTTTCTCATCAAATCAGCCCTTCCTTTATAAATTCACCCTCATAAAAAGTATATACAAATTCAAATCCAACGTCTTTTAATATTTTTCTGCTTTCTTCAAAGTAGAAATCCAAAGTAGATACATCGTGGCTGTCGGAGGATAAAACAAGCCCTCCGCCCTCTTTTTTAATTATGTGGAGTAAGTTTTCATAAGGATAGGGAAAGCTTCGGTATTTTCTTGAAATTGCACCTGTGTTAAACTCAAAAAGGCTTCCGCTCTTTAGCGCTTCCCTAACATATTTTTCAGACAGGGCAAGGTATTTTTCGTTATTTAAAAACCTTACTTCGTCAATTTCGTCAAATTTTGTAATAAGGTCAAAATGCCCTATAATATCGGGCTTTCTTTTGTTTATGTAGGCACAGAAATTTTCATAATAGTTTTCTGTAAGCTTTATTACATCTCCGTTAAAAACTTCAAGTCCCTTTTTGAAATAGTCATAGTTTGAATCTATGGGATAATATTTCCCGTCCACAAAAAAATAGTGACAGGAGCCTATTATATAATCAAAATCACTGCGGTTTAACGGGTAAAAGGCATCCTCCTCCACCCCTAAATAAACCTTTATTTTATCCTTGTATTTTTCTTTTAAGCCATTTACGGTTTTCTTGTAGCCTTCCGTATCCTTCATACAATATCTTGAATCATATCCCGTAAAACCGTGGGAAGAAAAGCCTATTGCAGAAAATCCTTTTTCTATGGCAGCTAACACAACCTCTTCCGGGGTGTTATTTCCGTCACAGAATGTTGTATGTGTGTGAAAATTAGACTTCATAATTTTGCTCCTTATATTCCAAGCAGTTTTTTTGCGTTAAGTGAAAGAATTTTTTCTTTGTCAGAGTCTGTAATAAGTGCGTCATTAACTACCGATGCGACAAACATCGACGGATTGCAAGTAGGATAATCCGAGCCGAAAAGAATTCTGTCGGCAGAGAAAACATCAACTGCCCGCTTAAGCATTCCGAATCGGTTCATCCCCGTTCCCGATAAATCAAGATAATAGTTTTCATATTTTTTCGCAAGTTCAAGATGAATCATAAGTGTCGGATATTCTCCGGGATGAGCTGCAACAAAAATTACATCAGGATGGCTTTTCACCATTTTTTCCATACCATCGGCATTTTCAGGCAAGGTATGAAAGCTTACTATCATATTTTTCCTGCCTGCCTCTTTAAGGATTTCAGAAAGACCTTCGCTTCCGTAGTCCTTCCACCCGTCCATATAGGGAACTATTTCGCCGATAAGCTTAACACCTTTTTTATGCATCCTGTTAATTTCGGCAATTGATTCATCCGGAAAATCGGGATGAATGTGAAATCCCGGGACGTAAAAGCCGTTATAATATTTCATAAGGCGAAGTGCTTCATCATTGTTTGCCTTTATTTTATCAAAAAGAGTTTCATATTTGTCGCTGTTTTCAGATATCACAGAACCGCATATTTTAGATATACCAAGCTCTGTCAGCACATTTCTTGAAAAATCCGCATCCATCGGGATAAACTCCTTATGAGAGCAGATATTGTGTTCAGGCAAGGAAAAAGGATGTGTGTGAAAGTCAATTATTTCAAAACCCATAAAAGCACCTCCAATCTCTCTTCATTATACACAATTAAAGATGCATAGTCAATCGAATATATTATGTTTTTTTCCTTATTTTTTGCAATATTTTTCTTTTTTGCCGTATAAAAAATCGGAGTAAAAAGGGCGCCCTTATTACTCCGATTCATTTTATGCTTCTGTGGCTTTTCTTAATTTATGACCTTTCGTAATAATAAACTGCATAGCGATTATAATTCCGACCATAACAAAGGCAACTATCATAAATCCCATATTATAGCTACCCTTAATATCGTAAAAAGCATTTATAAAGGGCGCTCCCAAAGCATAGCCTGCCGTGTTTACCGACGTGAATATGCCGAGCATTTTATCAAAGGATTTCTGTCCGAATAAATCCCCCGCATAAATAGGAAGCATAATGGTTTCAAGGGGAAGTGCCAATGATGAAAAGAGCGCATAAATCATTGCAAAAATCTTTCCCATGGGAGTGGGTGCAACATTCATCAGGCAAATCATTACGAATACCGCCATAAAAGAGCAAGTGTTCATGGTTGCCCGAAGCCCGAATCTGTCATATATAAATCCCGTCAGGAACTTAAAACCGGCAAGTGCAAGTGAATGCATACTCCACACCCATCCCACATATGAAGGATCAAGGCCTGCATCTTTCATATGTGCCACGGCAACGCCGTTAACGCTGTGCAGTACAAATCCCGTTAAAAATATGCAGATTACCGCACCGTAAAAATAGGGCATTTTAACGGCGTCATCAAAGGAAATACCGCTCCACTCAGAACCTCTGCGCTTCTTTTTAACTGCATTTTCTGCGGTTCCTTCGCTTTTTGCAGGCTCATTTTTGAAAAATAGTGCTATCAATATAAATACCGCAACCAGAACCGCCATTACAATACGGTATGCATTTACATAACCAAAGGTGCCTTTTTCTATAACGGGTGTGAGAACCTGAATGGCGATGGCACCGCCTACTCCATTTGCCGCAAGCACCGCACCCATTATGGTTCCCTTGTTTTCCTTGCACCATTTGTTTACAATGCTTCCCACCATCGTCGTGGTTGTCCACGAAAGACCTGCTCCGAGCAATATTCCGCCTATTGCATAAACATAGACATTATCCGCCGCAGAATATACAAACTGCGAAGCCATAAGGCAGATAAGACCTGTAAGTATAAGCTTTTTCGCTCCGAATTTTCCTATTAAAAATCCGAAAAACATATTTACAACAGCAGATGTTATAAATCGCAGGCTGTCGTTTACGGAAAGAGCGCTTCGTGTCACTCCGAGTGCCTCTGTGACAGGCACTATGAAAAGGCTTTTAGGTGAACTGCAAAAGCCAAGGCAAAGCATCACCATTAAAAATGACAATGCCACTATCACCCATTTATAGTTTGTTTTTTTCATTTTGCATCCTCCAAAAATTAATACCCTTAAATTATAATCCTTTATTGTCTTTCGTAAATGGAAAATATAAAACAATATGGAATTTTCAAAACTAAATCACACCTTGCAAAAATCGAAAAACTATGATAAAATATGGATAAATCTATTTTTCAAGGAGTTTTTTATGTTCGATAATATAGAAAATACAGAAATAGTTTCATCCCTTTGTCAGGCTTGTAAAAAGGAAAGCAGAATTATAAACAGAAAGACCAATTCTTTTATCATAAGAACCAAAGGCTCGGTGGTTTACAATTTTTCGGATAAAAAAATTCAGGTAAATCCCGGTGATATGATGTTTCTTCCCAAAGGAATAACCTACGGCTATAAAACCGTGTCGGAGGATAAGTCCTATTATACCTCTATAAATTTTTGGGGAAACATCGAAAATCCCGTTCCGAAATGCTATTCCCTCAAAAACTTCTACGCCTTTGAAAGAATAACCGGAAATTTTACGGATATGTGGAATTTCGGCTCACCGGCAGACAGGTTTAAGTGCTATTCCCTTTTTTACGACCTCTTATCCTACCTTGCCTCTCTTGAAAATACAAGCTATAAAGAAAAACACCGTTTTTCAGTAATTGACCCTGCCGTAAACTATTTAACGGAGCATTTATACGACCCTTCACTTAAAGCAGACAAGCTACACCGCCTTTGCGGAATATCCGATACCTATTTCAGGAAAATATTTTCTTCCCGTTTCGGCGAAAGTCCCCAAAGCTACATAACTCAAAAACGTATTTCCCACGCAAGAACCCTGCTTGACAGCGGAGATTTTGACTCGGTAAAGGATGTTGCTTTTTCTTCGGGATATTCCGATGCACTTTATTTCAGCAAGGTTTTTAAAAAACACTTCGGAATTACGCCATCGGATGCTATAAAACAGATATGAAAAATGCCCTGTGCTTTTGGCACAGGGCATTTTTTTATATTACATGATGATTTTTCCATTTACCGTGTTTAAATCTTAATTCAAATATAACCGTTCTCACAACCCAGTCAAGAAGCATTACAATCCATATGCTGAGTACACCCGCCTTAAAGGCATAAACTGCAAGATATGCAGCTCCTATTGTGAATGCAAACATTGAAGATGCTGCCGCAACCATTACAAACTTTGTATCTC
>JAZRHF010000120.1:0-6743 GCA_045644565.1 Clostridia bacterium
ACATGGCTACTACCCGACTTCCCAGTCGCCTTCGCCACAGCCTAAAAATGCGCCTGCCATAAAGGGATTATCTTCAACCGCGTTACAGAAAACAACAAGTTTTGCGCATCCGATACTGTCGCGATCCTCTGTTCTTTTTGCAGTTTCAACGATAATTTCGCCCATTTTCTTAACTGCATCCATATTGATACCTGCCTTGGTTGAGCCGACTGCAACGGAAGAACAAACGATATCCGTTGTGGCAAGAGCCTCGGGGATGGAATCAATAAAGCGTAAATCCGCATCGGAAAAGCCCTTCTGAACCAAAGCGGAGTAACCGCCTAAAAAGTTTACACCAACGTTTTTTGCCGCCTTGTCAAGAGATTTTGCAAGCATAACGGGGTTTTTACATGAAGAAGCAATGATTGAAATGGGAGTAACGGAAATTCTTTTATTAATAATCGGAACGCCCAGTTCTTTTTCAATATCTTCACCTGTTTTTACAAGGTTTTCTGCCTTTTTGCAGATTTTGTCATAAATTTTGTCGGCAGTAACCGAAGCATCGGAATCCATACAGTCAAGAAGAGAAATTCCCATGGTAATGGTTCTTACGTCAAGATGCTCCTTTTGTATCATTTCCAGTGTTTCGCCGATTTCAAAAGAGGTAAACATTTTTATGCCTCCTTATATTCTGTGCATAGCGGAAAAAAGCTTTTCGTTCTGAATAATGATATTAACGCCAAGCTTCTCGCCGATTGCCTTTAAGCTTTCATTGATTTCGTCAAAATTCTTTTCGGAAAGAGTTGTGTCAACCATCATAATCATGGTGAAGGTATCTCCCATAATAGTCTGGGAAATGTCTAAGATATTAATCTTTGACTCTGCTAAAAAGGAGCTTACTGCGGCAATTATGCCCACGGTATCTTTTCCGACTACTGTAATTATTGCTTTCATTTATATCACCTTTCTTTTAACTTTTATTTATTGTTTCGCTGACGCACCGCTTCGTAAAGTAAAATACTTGCGGCACAGGAAGCGTTTAATGACTCTGTCTGGCCGAACATGGGGATGGAAACCAAAAAGTCGCAGTTTTTCTGAACAAGGGGTGCAATGCCGTCGCCTTCGTTGCCGGTAACCACAGCAAGGGGACCTGTCAGATTGCAACGGTACATATTATCTCCGCCTCCTGCGGCACCTGCAATCCATAAGCCTTCCTTTTTAAGAGCTTCTATGGTTTTGGTTATGTTGGTAACCTTTGCCACGGGAGTGTAGGAAAGAGCGCCTGCGCTTGCCTTTTCAACCACGGCAGAAAGCCCCACAGCCTCGTGCTTTGCAATTATTACGCCGTGAGCACCTGCGGCATTGGCACTTCTTATAATTGCACCTAAATTGTGAGGGTCTGTAATTCTGTCGCAAATTACGATAAAGGCATCCTCGCCCTTTTCCTTTGCAACGGATAAGATTTCATCCACGGAAACATATTCCTTTGCCGCAGCCTTGGCAATTACTCCCTGATGATGACCTGTTTCGCTCATTTCATCAAGCTTTTCTGCCAAAGTGTAGGAAATGGGAATTTTCTTTTCATTTGCAAGAGCGATAATTCTCGTTAATGTGGAATCGCCCTTTTTTACATAAATTTTATCAATGGCACGACCTGAACGAAGTGCCTCCGTAACAGGGTTTCTGCCCTCAATTATATCTTTGAATTCTTCCATTTTAATCCTCCGAAGTTTAATAGGTAGATTATAGCACAGTTTATTTGAAAAATCAATATTCAATACGGCGAAAATAGCGGTATTTAAGCATTATGTATTGTATTTAATTATTATGGTTTTTGCGATATGTTGCAGGGGATGAGCCGTAATGCTTTTTGAATTTGCGCGAAAAATATTTAACATCGTAAAAGCCTAACTCCTCAGCAATCTGGGTAACGCTGGCGGCTGTGGTAGTAAGGAGCTCTGCCGCCTTTTGCATAAGATGGTCAGATAAGTACTGTATCGGAGAAACGCCGATAAGCTTTTTGAATTTATGGGAAAAATGGTCGGTCTTCAATGAGCAAAGAGCGGCATAGTCAGATACTGTTGTGGTGTATGAAGCACTGGATTCCATTGCGGAAAGAGCCGGCAGAATTTGCTGATAATCACGGTGAAGGTTTGAATCTTCGTCCATACTGCGTGACAAAAAAACAAGAATTTCCAGAAACAGGGAAATTACTTTTGTCTTATATTGACGGGGCTTGTGATTAAGCTCATCCGCCATGTTCTTAAGCGGTGCAAGCAGGGACTGAGGTGAATCGGAATGATATATGTTCATCGGGGTAAAATTGTTTTCTTCCATAAGATCTTTTGCGAGAGTGCCTGAAAAATGCATCCAAATATACCCGAGTGTATGGCATTCTTTGGAATGAAACATCTGGGGAGTGTCGGGAGGGAAAAAGATAAAGTCCCCCTGATGCAGAACGGTATTTTTCCCTCCGATAGTAAAATAAAAGGTGCCGGAGGTGACGATGAGAAGCAGATAATCCTTGCGACCGAGGGGTCGGCTTACAAGCACCGGGTCGGTGGAGGTATAAAAATATCCGCATGAATTGATATTAAGAGTACTCTGGGGTATATTCTCCATAAGTATATTGAGATAGTGCATATAAATATGTGGCATAACAAACCTTCTTTCTGAAATCAGTTTAACACAAAAAAACAGAAAAGTCCACCTTTTTGTTTTGATTTGGGTGTATTTTGCCCTTCCGAGGTATTGACAGATTGTCCTTTCACTGATAAAATATAGTTTCAGGAGTGAGACTATGGCTTTGATTACATTAAAGGGCGGAAAAAAGTACTTCGGAGAAGAATGTCTTTTTGAAAGCCTTGATTTTCATATTGACGAAGGAGAGAGGGTTGGACTTGTAGGCGTGAACGGTGCCGGCAAAACCTCTCTTTTTAAGGTGCTTACGGGAGAAATGTTGCTTGACGAGGGCGAGCTTTACATGAATCCTTCCATGACATTGGGCTATATGCGTCAGAACATCGAATATGATTCTGATAAAACCATATGGGAAGAGGTTATGGCGGAATTTTCAAATCTCCTTGAAATTGAAAAGGAACTTGAAGAAATCAGAATTGACCTTGAAAAATCAAGCAAAGTTGAAGAAGGAAAAATCAAGCGTCAGGACTACCTTATGCAGTGTTATGAGCGTGAGGGAGGATTTGAATATAAAAGCCGTGCAAAGGGCGCATTGATCGGTCTCGGATTTAAGGAAGCAGATTTTAGCCGTGAGTTTAAATCCTTATCGGGCGGTGAAAAAACAAGATTGCTCCTTTGCCGTTTACTTCTCGGAAGATATGATATGTTACTCCTTGACGAGCCTACAAACCACCTTGATATGAGTTCCATAGAATGGCTTGAAGGCTTTTTGAAAACCTATAAAGGCTCGTTTATCGTAATTTCCCACGACAGATATTTCCTTGACAAAACCACAAATAAAACCATGGGAATGAGCCACGGGAAAATAACCTCTTATACAGGCTCGTATTCCGACTTTATAAAGAAAAAGGAAGCGGACGATGCGGCGAAGGCAAAAAAGTACGAGCTTCAGAAAAAGGAAATCAAGCGTATCGAAGGCATAATCGAACAGCAAAAGCGCTGGGGCAGAGAAAAGAATATAAAAACTGCGGAAAGCAAACAGAAAATGATTGACCGCATTGCAGAAAGCATGGAAAGCCCCGAAGAGGCGGAAAAAGCCATCCGTTTCAGCTTTAATGTAAAGCAGGGCGGAGCAAACGAGGTTTTGGTGGCAGAGCATCTTAAAAAGTCCTTTGGCGCTAAAACACTTTTAAATGATGCGGAAATGAAAATCATGAAGGGTGAGCGTGTTTTCTTAATCGGAGATAACGGCTGCGGAAAAACAACACTTCTTAAAATGATTTTGGGAAAAGAAGAAGCTGACTACGGAGTTATAAGGATAGGAAACGGAATATCCGTAGGCTACTATGAACAGCAGCATATGAGTTTGGATCCGTCGAAAACCGTTTACGATACATTGTCGGATGCCTACCCCTTTATGGACAGAACGGAAATAAGAAGCGCACTTGCGGCGTTTTTGTTCAGAGGTGAGGATTGCTTCAAGGAAATTTCATCCCTTTCAGGTGGAGAAAAAGCGAGGGTACTGCTTAGTAAGATTATGCTTTCGGAAGCAAATTTCTTAATCCTGGACGAGCCTACAAACCATCTTGATATCTTTTCAAAGGAAGCGCTTGAAGATGCACTCCGAAGCTACGAAGGCACGATTTTAGCCGTTTCCCACGACAGATATTTCATAAACAGTACCGCAGATAAAATTTATAAAATGGAAAACGGTCATTTGACCTGCTACAACGGAAATTATGATTACTGCCTTGAAAAAATGAAAGAGCAAAAGGCAGAAAATCCCGTGGAAGAAAAGTCGGCAGGTGTTATTGACTATAAAAAGCAAAAGGAACTTGCCGCAAAAATAAGAAAAGCGGAAAGTACAATTTCAAAATCCGAAAAGGAAATAGAGGAGCTTGAAGAAAAAATAGAAAATCTTACGTCTCTTATGTTTTCCGAAGAGGGAACAGATGCATCTAAAGCAATGGCATGGCATAACGAAAAGGAAGAGGCGGAAGAAAGGCTTGCTGAGCTTTATGAAATATGGGAAGAAGCAGAAAAGGAACTTGCCGAACTTAAAAGTTAGTCTTGCAAAATAGAAAAAAATGGTGTATAATATATTGATATAAAAATTTATGCTTATTACATTAAGAAAGTGTGGTAGATATTATGGCAGAAAATATTACAAATGCTCCCGAAAAGGAACAGGACTTAAACGAGCTTATGAAGGTTCGTCGCGAAAAGCTCTCCAATCTTCAGGAAGCAGGAGCTGACCCCTTTACAATTACAAAATATGATGTTACTCATCACGGTGCAGATATAAAGGAAAACTATGAAGAACTTGAAGGTAAAGAAGTTTCCATCGCAGGAAGAATGATGTCAAAGAGAATTATGGGTAAGGCATCCTTCTGTCACATTCAGGACTTAAAGGGAACAATTCAGGTTTATGTTGCACGTGACGCTGTCGGCGAAGAAGAATATGCTGCATTCAAGAAGTATGATATCGGCGATATGGTAGGTATTGTGGGAACAGTGTTCAAGACAAAGACAGAGGAAATTTCCATTCACGCAACAGGTCTTACTCTTATGACAAAGAGCCTTCGTCCTTTGCCCGAAAAGTTCCACGGTCTTACAAACACCGACCTTCGTTATCGTCAGAGATATCTGGACCTTGTTATGAATCCCGAATCAAAGGATACATTTATAAAGCGTTCAAAGATTATAAGTACAATCCGTCGTTTCCTTGACGGTCAGGGCTTTATCGAAGTTGAAACTCCCATGCTTGTTGCAAATGCAGGCGGTGCGGCAGCTCGTCCCTTCGAAACACATTTCAACGCTCTTGATGAAGATTTCAAGCTTCGTATTTCGCTTGAGCTTTACTTAAAGAGATTAATCGTTGGCGGCCTTGAGAGAGTTTACGAAATAGGACGAGTTTTCAGAAACGAAGGACTTGACACCCGTCATAATCCTGAGTTTACTCTTATGGAGCTTTATCAGGCATTTACAGACTACCACGGAATGATGGATTTAACAGAAAATCTTTTCCGTCACGTGGCACAGGAAGTTTTAGGTACAACAAAAATTTCCTATAACGGCGTTGAAATGGATTTAGGCAAGCCTTTCGAAAGAATTACTATGCTTGATGCGGTTAAGAAGTATTCCGGCGTTGACTTCAATGAAATAAACAGCCTTGAAGAAGCAAGAAAGGTTGCAGACGAGCACCACGTTGAATATGAGGAACGTCACAAGAAGGGTGATATCTTAAACCTCTTCTTCGAAACCTATGTTGAAGAGCACCTCATTCAGCCTACATTCGTAATGGATCATCCCATTGGAATTTCTCCCCTTACAAAGAAAAAGCCCGAAAACCCCGACTATGTTGAACGTTTCGAGTTCTTTATGAACGGTTGGGAAATGGCTAACGCATATTCCGAGCTTAACGATCCCATCGACCAGAGAGAACGTTTTGCAGCTCAGGAAGAACAGTTTGCAAACGGCGACGAGGAAGCAAATCACACGGATGAAGACTTCCTTAATGCTCTTGAAATCGGTATGCCTCCCACAGGCGGTATCGGTTATGGTATTGACCGTATGTGTATGCTCTTTACAGACTCTGCGGCAATTCGTGACGTATTATTCTTCCCCACAATGAAGACATTGGATAAGTAATAACAGTAAAAAGGGCGGTTTCACCGCCCTTTTTATAAGATTTTCTTATGAAAAAAATTTTTTGAAAAAAGTTTAAAAAATTTGAAAAAAAGTCTTGACAAAATGAATAATTGTTGCTATAATATGATACGTGCTCTGTGAGAGCTACAACTTAATAAAACGGAATGCGAGAGTGGCGGAACTGGCAGACGCGCACGTTTAAGGGGCGTGTGATTTCATCGTACGGGTTCAATTCCCGTCTCTCGCACCATTTTTTTGCCGAATTGTGTAATGGTAGCACGGCAGACTCTGACTCTGTTTGTCTGGGTTCAAATCCTAGTTCGGCAACCAAAAAAAAGAAGAACTACGCAAAGCGTAGTTCTTCTTTTTTCGCTTTCCGAACGAAAAAGGATTTGAACGAAGTCATAGGACTTTTCTTTTGAAAAGTCCGAAGGTTTTTCCGAGTAGGAAAAACTCAAATCCTAGTTCGGACA
>JAZRHF010000121.1:0-3396 GCA_045644565.1 Clostridia bacterium
AATAACATAGGGAGGTGACGCTGTGCTTAAAAAAGACAGAATTAAAATAGGGGCATACAGTCCCATACGCACATTTGATGAAGAACACGTAAAGCTTTTGGCAGAAGCAGGTGTTGACTATGCAATATTTTTGATGGACCACGTTGATGTAGTTCCTCCTCAATATCGTGAGAAAATCTTTGAATGGATGGAAAAATATTCTGTTGAAGCGGCAGTTCGATATGATAAAATCGATAAAATTGTTAAAGGCGCAAATATGCTTGATTTAAGTATGCTTGACGATATGTTTTTTAAAGATTCTCCGGTATTTACAGATTATGCCTTTATGGATGAACCCGGTGCCTGCCATTTTGATGTGCTCGGCGAAGGGGTTTCGGAATTTAAAAAGCACTTTCCCGAAAAGGATGTTTATATAAATCTTCTGCCTATGTATGCAAATATAGGACAGCTTATAAACGGCCCCTGGCAAAAGGGAGACAGGGAAATCGACGAAAACTATACTTACAGAATGTATATTGATGAATTTGTCGATAAGGTTGACATCGGCAACATCGGGGCTGATATCTACCCCTGCGAAAGAAGACGTCGTAAGGACTGTCCCGATGAGTTTCCTGAAAAATACACACCCGTGACTTATAAAAGATATCTTCATAATATGGAAATCATCGCAGATAAGTGCAGAGAAACAGGAAGGGCTTTTTATGCCACCATTCAGACCTGTGCAGGAAACGGCGTTTACAGAAAAATTACACCTGCTGAATTAAGATGGCAGGCATATACAATGCTTTCATTCGGTGCAAAGGCAATTATATATTTCACATTTGCAAGAAGAAAAGAAAGTACCTGCAGTATACTTGATGAAAACGGAAAGCCCACGGAGCTTTTTTATGCTTCCAAAAAAATGTGCGAAGGGATTAAAAAGCTTTCAGACCTCTATGTGAGTTATAGAAACATCGGTACATTTACACTTGGATATGATGAAGAAAAAACACCGTATCTCTATCTTGAAAATCCTTATGACAGAGAAAAATTCGGCGTGATTTCAGATATTGAAACTAATACACCTCTTTTAATAGGATGCTTTGAGAAAATTGATAAAAAGGGCAAAGCATTTACAATTGTAAATCAGCAGGACTGGGCAGAGCCTATGGATGCCGTAATTAAAATGAAAATTGAAGGCAGGGTTACAGTGTATTACGACGGTGAACCTACCGTAATGACTAAAAATAACGGCGTTTACGAATTTAATATAGCACAGGGCGACGGTGTGTTTGTAACAGTAGAATAATTTAACTTGACGAAAAAATAAAAATACTGATATAATAAAGTGTATTTTGGCAGAAAGGAAGAAGCGGATGAAGTTAGCACCAATTTTCACCGATAAAATGGTTTTGCAACGTAAGTTGCCCATTCGCGTATTCGGCACAGGAGACGGAAGTGTAACTGTCAGCTTTAACGGCGAAACAGTAAGCGGAAAAAGCGAAAGCGGCCAATGGCTCATAACTCTTTCACCCCTTGAAGCAGGCGGCCCATACGAGATGGATATTGACTTAAACGGAGAAAAAATCATCCTTTCCGATATATTGATAGGTGATGTTTTTCTGGCGGCAGGTCAATCAAATATGGAAATGCCCTTATTTAAAACCGAAAGCGGCTTTGACGACAGCTTAAACTGTAAAAACGAAAACATCCGTTATTTTACGGTGCCGAGAAGGTACAAAAAGGGCGTAGATAATTACGGATACCATTTTGAGGGAATACTTCAGTGCGACAGACCCTGGGAAGTATGCGACATAGATTCGGCACTTCATTTTTCGGCAATAGGGCACTATGTTGCAGAATATATTGAAAAGGTATTAAATGTTCCCGTCGGAATAATCTCCTGCAACTGGGGCGGAAAACGAGTGGAATCTTTCTTGAAAAAGTCCTATTTTTACGACGGAACGGATTCTATGAAAAAGCAAATTGAAGTTTATGATAATTACCTTCAAAGCCTGGATATGGAAGAATACGAGAGAACATTTGAAACCTTTGTCAAAAAGAGAGAGGACTACATGAAGGAAGTTCACAGCGATGTGTTCGGAGATACAAAGATAGTTGGTGTATATGCTGCCGCGGCAAAAGCACACTTAAACGGATGTCCTATTTCTCCTAAAGGTCCTTATGACGGAGAGTCGCCAAGCACGCTCTGGGATTCGATGTATTCTGAAATAGTACCATTTCCTTTTAAGGCAATGCTTTGGTATCAGGGTGAATCCAATGTGGGCGATACCGACTATACCGAAAAATATCTTACGTTTTTAAGATGTATCCGTGAAGAGTTTATGTGCGATATTGATGCATATACCGTTGAAATTGCACCATATCTGCCTGATTACAATAATCTTGTTAAATTCCCTATGGATTATTTTTTAACAAATCAATCTTGGCCTCATTTAAGAGAGCAACAGCAAAAGGCTGTAACAGTCGGGGAACGAAACTATATGATAACAACCCAGGGACTTGGGGATATATATGAAATTCATCCCAAGCGGAAAAAGGAACTGGCTCACCGCCTGGCAAAAAAGGTATTGAAGCACACATATAAAATGGATATAGATGCAGACCAACCTATATATAAGAATGCGGAATTTACAGACGGAAAAGCATGTATCACTTTAGATAATGCAGATGGCCTGTTTGCTAAATGGGAAAATGTTAATATGTATATCGCAGGAAGCGACCACATACTTCATAAAGCAAAGGTTGAGCTTTTACCCGATAACCGCCTTTTGGTATATTCTGATGAGGTGAAGGAGCCCATATTAGTCCGTTACGGCTTTTGTATGTATTATTTCGGCGAACATATATATAACGAAGCGGGGCTTCCTTTGGCACCGTTTCGAACAGATAAAAATTAAAGTTAAAAATATTTAAGGAGGAATAAAAATGGCAAAAAGACTTATTTCTGCAATACTTGCAATGCTTATGGTTTTTTCAATGACATTTGTAATTAGTGCAGAAGAAACAAAAACCTATAAGCGTACGGACATTACCGAAAATGCCGAAGGCTTAAAGGTGACAGGAGAATATTTCTACGTTAAAAAGGCAATGGATTATTTCGGCATAAAAAATGTTGACCTTACCGGAATTAAATCCATCGGTCTTACCGGTACGAGAAAGAAAAATGGCTCAAATGCTGAAATTTTCCGTATCAAAATTGATGATCCTTATGGGGATTCCATCGGACACATTGTGTTTAATGAGCCTTCCGGAGACGGCGATGTAACAGTGAAAGCAAACATCAAAGCGGTTGAAGGTGTTCATACGCTTTATTTTGTAACTACGTTGCATTCTACAAAGGATGAAAACTGGTCACTTAAATCCGAAGTCGGAGGCCAAGCGGTCTTAGGAAGA
>JAZRHF010000122.1:0-18700 GCA_045644565.1 Clostridia bacterium
CCCTTCCCCTCAAGGGGAAGGCTTTCACACACAAAAACTTTTGTTCAAGACTATTGAGAGTTCCTTCTTTTCATCGGCAATAGCCTCTTTTGAACCACGCGACTATCGCGTGGTTTTCGTTTTACAATAAAAAAGCTGAGCAGTGCTCAGCTTTTTTTAATGTCTTTTTTCTGAATTTTTTCTATGCTTCCGTCGGGACGCTTTATATAGGTGTGTTCAAGTTCTCTCTGAAGTGATGCCCGAAACCCTGCAATATATTCCTCACGGAGGCGTTTTTGCTCTGCTGTTTCCTCCTCGGTAAGCCCAACAGTCTTAGCCTTTTTTGCAAGTTCGTTAATTCTTAAAATTTTCTCATCAGTCATTTATATTCCCTCACAAACTTTTTCATAATTTCGCTTGATACATCGGAAGCCTTTTTGCAGAAAGTGGGAAAATCCATCTTCGCATCGTCATTCCCCCCGTCTGAAATTGTACGGAGAACTGCACACTTAACTTTGTTTACATAGCATACGTGGGCGATTGAGCCGCCTTCCATTTCGCAGGCAACTGCATTAAAGTTCTTACAAAGCCATTCTTTTTTATCGTTTCCCGATATAAACTGATCGCCTGTTGCAATAACTCCTCTTTCCACATGAACGGAAAGTTCCTCTGCGGCTTTTTTAAGAGTTTCCGAAGCCTTTTCATCACAGGGGATGTTAACGATGTTAATGCCCGATAAAAGCCCCAATGGGTCTCCTAACGGCGAAGTATCCATATCGTGCTGAACCAAGCTTTCCGCCACAACAGCATCACATATGGAAAGGCTGTCGGAAAGCCCGCCCGCTACGCCGGAATTAATGATTACCTCGGGCACGAAATTAAGTATCATAGCCTCTGCACAAATTGCGGCAAAAACCTTCCCCACTCCGCAAACGGCACATACCACGTTTTTTCCTTCAAGAGTTCCGTACAAAAACTCCACTCCGCTTATTTCCTTTTTAAGCGTTATGTCCATGGCTTCGCTTATTTTATTAAGTTCCACTTCCATGGCACAAATTATGCCTATATCTGCTTTTAAGATCATAAACTCACCTCAAAGTGTTTTCTCATAAGTAAAGGTCTGCTCTCTTTCGGAAAGCGCCTTAAGATATGCCATACATTCTTTTTTTGCAGTAGTAATATCAAGGCTTTTATAGTTTCCGCACTCTTTTTTTGTTGCGCCGAAAACTTCGCCCTCATGCTCTGTCACTTTCTTCAAGCAATCCTTTAATACCGCTAAGGTTTTTTCATTATCTGCGTTTCTCAAAAGCAGATAAAAGCCCGTCTGGCAACCCATGGGTCCGAAATATATCACATCATCCTTTATTTCGGAATTTCTGAAAAAAGTCGCAAGCATATGTTCTGTCGTATGCATGGTAACATTATCCATATAGTCGCCCGCATTGGGTTTTCTTGTTCTTAAGTCGTAAGTTGTTATATCTCCGTCAATTCTTGACACATAAATTCCGGGACAAATAAAATCGTGATCCACGGAAAAACTGGTGATACGTTCCATATCAAACACTCCTTTGCTTTTGATATTTTACCACAAGAAAACCTTTAAGTCAAGGCAAAAGGGATGTATCCTGATGATACATCCCTTTTATAAGGAGAAAAAACAACACTGTTTTATGAAACGCAATTTTATCTCGCCAGATAGTTATAAACCATAACAGCGGCTTCGCCTCTCGTTACTCCCTTTTCGGGATTAAAAAGACCTGTTCCGTCACCATTTATAACGCCAAGACCTGAAAGAATACTTACATAGCCTTCTCTTTCGGAAACGTCCGTATAAGGACAGTTGTATATTCCTTTAAGAGATGCAATCTCCGAAAGCTGGAGGGCATTTATAAAGTATGTTGCCGCATCAATTCTTTTTACCTCAGCATTATCGTCACGCTCTTCTTCTGATATTATGCCATAGCTGTAAGCACTGTTGTAAGAGCTTTCAGCATCATATTCCTTTGCTATAATGATACCGGAATGTCTTTTTACAACATGGCTTAAAAGCGTGATATAATCCTTTTGGGTTATGATATCGTCGGGACGGAAATTTTCCTCCGCAAATCCTATTCCGAAGCGTCCTAAAGTCTTTATTGCATCTTCTGCGAAATGTCCTTCGATGTCTTTATATTCGGGTATTTTAAGTTCCTCGTAATAAGACTTTTTATCCCCTGTAAAAGCATCAATTTCCAAAGACTCGGTAAGCATGTAGAAAAGGTAGCTCTTAACGGGCTTTCCGTCTTTATCCGAAACGGGATAATAATACATCTTATACTCCGTCAAGTCAAACATCTTTTCCGTTGCTTCACTTTCAATTATGATTCCTTCGGGATGAGGGAACTCTATATCCGTTCTTGTGTAGGAATAGCTTGATATATATCCGTCTTTTCCGCTTACTTCAATTCTTATTGTGTCACCGTTATAAGGAATATTGTTTAAATGGCGGATAAAACGCTTATTTCCGATTCTGTTGTTTTCTTCTGCTTCTCTGTATTCTTTATCTTCTCCTGTTTCTCCGGGGCAGAGAAGATAAAGATATTCATTAATTTTCTCTTCGGTCTTTTCCTTGTCTTCTTCCCCTATCTCCTTGTATTCCGTGTCCTGATAGAAGTTAAGAATCTTTCCTGTAACCGCATCTATCTTTGCACTTACATAGTAATAGTCTTCGCCGGAGAAAGTTAAAGTGTGATAATATTTCTCTTCATCATAATAGTCACGGTTGGTGTTTATGCTTTTAATTTCTGCCTTTTCATCCTTTAATATGCCGAGCCCTCTTACTATATTTTCAGCTTCTTCCTTTGAAATAAGATTTTCAAGCTTTGAAAATTCGGTAAGCTCAGCCTCTGAAAAACGCACCGCTGAATTAGCGCTTCCCAAAGCCTTATCTGCCGAGGCAGACTCTTCGGTAACCGTACCGAAAACTTCCACCGCATCCTCTCCGGGAGTAACAGCCTTTCCTGTGAAAGCATCAATGTATGTACCATAGGTTTTTTCGGGGGTGTATGAAAGATATGCCTTTCTCTCTTTTCCGTCATACTCAACCTTATAGGATAAATCCATGCCGATTTCTTCATAATAAGCTTTTTCGGCTGTTTCCTTGTCTATTGCCTTTTCCGGTGACTGATATTCAATACCCTCGGTATAATTTATATAATAATTAGTAAGTGTTTCGCCGTCTGATGCTATTGTCAAGCTTCCCGTATTTCCGTAAACGGGTATTCCGTTTTCCTTATGGGTAAGATTAAAGAAATATTCATTTCCGTAAAGGCTTTCATATCCGCTTCCCACACTTACTTCAACCGTATCTTTTATGGTGGGGTTGATTTTTGCAGAAAGCTCCTTTGCCTTTTCCAAAAACTCTTTTGTTTCAGGTTTATTCACAGAAGGCTTATTTTCATACTTTTCGTTTTTGTAAAAATTATAGCTTGTGATAATTCCGCTTTCAGTTACGCGCACGCTCATCTCTTTATACTCTTCGCCGGAATTGTACCACATGAAATTGTAAGTTGTGATGCCGTTTCTTGTATTTTCTCTGCTTTCAAAGTTGTCAAAGGAATCCGTTTCGGGAATTCTTTCCTTAACAGAGAGTAAAACCTCTTTCATCTTTGCATTTTCCTCTGCAAAAGCTGTGCAAGAAAGAACCATTAACAAAACCAATACCAATGAAGTTATTTTCTTTATCATAGTCATCCTCCTTTAACTTATTGAATTTATATAATTTTCCACTTCATCTTTTGTCATATTTTGTGCCGTTATAAAAACGTCTGTACTTTTGTATGTTTTGCTTACAATTACGCCTCCCTCTGCTTCACTTACGTCGTATGCAAGAGGTGTAGCAGAATCGGTCAGAATAATTGACATATGCTTATCCCCGTCGGAAAGGGTTATATCTATATAATAATAAGAAATTGTCCCGTCTTCAGCAAACTCAGCCAAGATGCTGTTTTCCGTCAATGCCATACCTTCAAGAGTAAGACTTTCGTAATCTATTCCAATGTGTGCCAGCACATCACGAGCTGTATATGAACTTTTCTTCGGCTTTGCACTTTTCATAACCGCGGGAGCTCCTCCCCCACCGCCGGATGCCGCAATTTCTGTTTTTGGTGCTTCCTCTGCAACCACCGGTGCTTCTGCTTCCGATGTCAATGCAATATCGTTTACATCGCCGTCATAAGCTTCCTCCGATGCAACCGCAACCTCTGTCTCATCATACTCAGCCGAATATGCAACAATATCACTATCAGTTTCATTGATGACCGCCACTTCAGGGACAACCGATGCTTCTGCAGGCTCTGCTTTCTCTTTTGCATTTTCCGCAGCTCTTTCACCTTCTACAGTTCTTACGGAAAACACGGCTGCACCTTTTTCCGCTTCCGCAGTATCATAAGCAAGCTCGATACTTTCTTCTGCAGTTACTTCTTCTGTTTCAGTTTCTGCATGAACCTCCTCGTCAACGATAAATTTTTCCTTTATCCCGGGCATCAAAGCTATTGTCACAATCAGTACAAAAGCCGCAGCCACGGATGCCGCTTTATAAACTATAGGAATTATTTTAGCTTTTTCTTTTTGCGGTGTGTTCAAAATATTTTCAAGGAGTGCCCTGTCTCCTTTTATTTCATCATTTGCTTTTTTGTAACATTCTTTAAAATTCAAGGTCACATCCTCCTTTCAGCGTTTTTTTAAGAATTTCTCTTGCCCTTTTAAGCTGACTTTTTATAGTCGATTCCTTTTCACCGAGACATTCGGCAATGGAAGTTATACTCATATCTTCATAATAGAAAAGGTGTATGACCGCCTTATATTTTTTAGGAAGTTTAAGGACATGATTATAAAGATCGCTTACTTCCTTCTCCTCATAAGGTATATCTTCTTCCAAAGGTGCTGACTTTTTATACCAGGATGCATTAAATACATTTTTGCATGCATTTACAGTAACTCTGATAAGCCATGCTTTAACGTGTTCTTCGCTTTCAAAATCCTTATCAATGTTAATGAATTTCAAAAACACATCCTGAGTTACATCCTCCGCCAACTCTTTATCTTTCATCTGGTTTAATGCCAGACGATATACCGTATCAAAATATTTTTCGGTCATTTCATGCTTAAAAACGTCCTTCGATGCCGTTTTTTGCATAGGAATTTCCTCCATTCATATATAATACAAATTAAAATACCAAAAGGTTGCAGTTTTAGGTATAAAATTTTAACAAAAAAATTTTATACCTATAATTTACTTTCTCGTTCAAAGAGAAAGTAAATGCTTTTTCCCTTATATCTTATTGTACCATGATTAAAAATAATTTGTCAACAAAAAAAGCCTCATACGGCGGTGCTTCTTAGAGATAAATCGCCCAAAATCCACGATTTTGGCACATTACTGTGCCAAAAAACGCAGGCACAATGTGTCTGCGTTTTTTTTGCGTACTATCAGTGGAAAATAACAAGCCAAAACCGGCTTATCCCTAAGTAGCACCGCCGATCGGCGGCTTTAATTATTAAAAACTATCGTAAATTCTGTTCCTTCGCCAAGCACGCTTTCCACCTGTATATCAGCTTTATTTATCAAAGCGATATGCTTAACTATGGAAAGTCCAAGGCCTGTTCCGTTTACAAGTTTCGAATGACTCTTATCAACACGGAAAAATCTTTCAAAGATACGATTCTTATCCTCTTCCGGAATACCTATTCCCGTATCCTTAACCTTAACAACATTTTCCGAAACAATAACTCTTACGCTTCCGTTTTCCTTATTGTACTTGATGGCATTTTCGCAAAGATTATAGATAAGCTCTGTTATCTGATTATAGTTTGCTTCAATGTAAAAACTTTCGCCCAAAACATCAAAATCAATATCCCTTTCGTCAGCCATAGGCAGAAGCTTTTCTTTAACTTCTTCGGCAATTTCCTTAAGGTCGATTTTTTCCTTTGAAGTCGGCTCTGCATTTTCATCAAGCTTTGAAAGCTTTGTAATATCCTCTGTTAAACTTATAAGCCTCTTTGTTTCCTTTTCAATTTTTCTTGTGAATTCGGGAATATCCTCCACTTTTGCCATTCCTGAGTTTATAAGCTGCGCATAACCGTGTATAGACGTAAGAGGGGTTTTAAGTTCGTGAGATACGTTTGCCGAGAACTCTCTTCTTATTTTTTCTGTTTCCGAAAGGGTTTTCATTTGCTCCTTTATACGCTTATTCTGATTAGATATGCGATCCAGGAAGGGTTTTATTTCCGTATATACGTTGTCATATTCGTCATCAAAGGGATTAATTTCCTCGATAGGTTTAACAATATTCTCCGTAAGTCTTGCAGAAATTATGCTTGAAAGCACGTAGATAAGAAATGCAATTATAATTACGGGAAAAAGTGCACCTGCCATAAGCATATATGTATCATAGGTTTTTGCGGTTATACATAAAACCCTGCCATCTTTAAGCTTTTTGTAATAGGAATATCTGCTTTCTCCTTTTCTGAATGAATATTCCGAATGTTCTGCCTCTCCGTTTTCCAACGCCGTAGCCACAAGCTTTGGAAATTCATTTCCGGGAAAAATATCCGTGTTTCCGTAATTTTCTGTTGAATTCAATTCAGCATTGCAGATAACAACGCTTTTATCAGGGAAAGCAGCCTGTTTTAACAGAGCAGAAAATTCTTCTGCCTCAAAATCATTTGAAATCAGAATTGCTTCCTGCTTAATTTCAGTTTGAATTTTCCCCGTATAAACCGTATGACAGGCAACAAAAATCGTTATCGCCGTAAGCACCAGAGTAAATACCGAAATAAAGCTCATATTTCTGTAAATTTTTTTATACATAGCTTACCCCAATTTATAACCGACGTTACGGATTGTTTCAATATAGTCTCCCGCTTCTCCAAGCTTTCTGCGAAGGGTTCTCACATGAACATCAAGAGTTCTCGATTCTCCCTCGAAATCAGTTCCCCACACTTTCTCCAAAAGCTTCTCTCTGCCCACAACCGTTCCTTTATGAATGAGAAGACAGTATAAAAGTTCAAATTCCTTAAAGGTGAGGACAATCTCCTCTCCTCCAACCAAAACCTTTCTTTCCTCATAATTGAGAGAAAGCTTTTCATATTCGTTTTCAGCTGCTTTTGACGGAATTCTGCGAAGCACCGCCCTGATTCTTGAAACCAGCTCAAGCACATCAAAGGGCTTTGTTATATAATCATCCGCTCCGCCGTCAAGACCTTTTATTTTATCCATTCTGTCAGACTTCGCCGTAAGCATAATAACGGGGGTTTCTTTATCCTTTTTCCTTATCAGAGAAAGTATCTCCATTCCGTCCAAGTCAGGAAGCATGATATCAAGCAGAACAAGATCAGGCTTTTTTTCTTCAAAGCACCTAAGAAATCCTGTTCCCTCTTCAAAAGCTTCCACCGAAAAGCCGGTAGAAGTAAGAGTATAGCTTATAAGTTCGCGAATAGCCGTATCGTCCTCAACGCAATAAATCAAGCTCATAAAAACACTCCTTATCAAAGAGTATATTTAGCTTTGTAATAGTCGTACTGTTCGAAGAATTCGTTTTCTCCGTCCTTTTTAACGTGGCTTAAGTATTCATGAGTATCTAAAGCACCCTCTGCAATTTCAAGAAGACAAACCGCAATGTTTGAACAGTGATCCGCAACACGCTCATAGTTTGTAAGAAGGTCGGAAAGCACGAATCCGTATTCCATTGTGCAGTTACCTTCCTGAAGACGCTTGATATGATTGTTCTTAATTTTTCTCTTAAGCTTATCAATAACCTGCTCCAAAGGCTCAACCTTTTTAGCAATATCAAGGTTATTTTCTAAAAGTGCATGAACTGCAAGAAGCAATACTTCCTGAGTTGCTGCAGAAATAATTTCAAGGTCGTGCTGTGCTTCCTCGGAGAATACGATTCCCTTTTCCTTGATTTCCTCAGCAGCTTCACACATATTTACCGCATGGTCCGATATTCTTTCGATATCACCTACACAGTGAAGAAGACTTGTTACATCTCTGCTGTCCTTTGCAGATAAGTTCTGTCCTGATACCTTTACAAGGTATGAGCTGATCTTATCCTCGTAATGGTCAACTTCTGTTTCTTCCTTGCGAACCTTTTCTGCAATTTCTTTATTATATTCATTGATTAAACCTGCCGCATTTTTAAAGGAGCGCTGTGCAAGGAGAGCCATGTCGCAAACCAGATGACGGCTTGTATCAATAGCAAAGGAAGGGATGGAAATGAAGCGTTCATCAAGAGCAGAAAATGCATTGTTATTTTCATCTTCCTTCTGATTTTTCTTTCCGCGAACCGCCTGAATTGAACACTTTTCAATAAGCGAACAGAAGGGAATTAATACAACCGTTGTAAGAATGTTGAATAAGGTATGTATAATAGCAATCCAGAAAGGATCAATCATAGCATCCATAAATGCAAAATTCAAAAATGCATGAAGGATATAAAATACCGGAGCAACAATTATAACGCCGAGCATTTTTATGAAAAGACAGGCAAAAGCCACTCTCTTGGAATCCCTGTTACCGCTTATTGCTGACAAAATAGGTGTTATTGTAGTACCGATGTTCTGTCCCATAATGATCGGAATTGCCATTGCAAAAGGAATTGCACCTGTCATAGAAAGTGCCTGAAGAATACCAACCGAAGCTGAAGAAGACTGAATTATAGCCGTAAGAAGAGTACCCATAAGTATTCCCATCACGGGGTTTTCAAACATAACAAGCATATTCTTGAATTCAGGGTCATTCTTGAGTCCCGATACCGCATCTCCCATAGCTTCCATACCGAACATTAAAACAGCAAATCCCAAAAGGATTGTTGCAATGTTCTTTTTCTTGTCGGATTTGCTGAACATTGTTATAATTACGCCAATTACAGCAAGTACGGGAGTGAATGAGGAAGGCTTCAAAAGTTCAAGCCACCATATACCTCCACCGTCAATGGCAGATGTACTTAATAACCATGCAGTAACTGTTGTTCCTACATTGGCACCCATAATTATGCTTATGGTCTGACCGAGTTTCATTATGCCTGAGTTTACAAAACCAACAAGCATAACGGTTGTAGCAGAAGATGACTGAATTATTGCTGTTACTCCAAAGCCAAGCAAAAATCCTTTCAAAGGATTTGATGTGAGCTTTGCAAGAATCATTTCAAGTCTTCCGCCTGCAAGCTTTTTAAGTCCGTCACCCATAACATCCATTCCGTAAAGGAAAAGGGCAAGACCGCCTACTAAGGTAAGTATTTCAAAAATTCCCATAAAAACCTCTCCTTAATAAAATATAGTCAAAATTCACTATTTTAATAATACCACAAGAAATGTTAAATCTGCCACCACTTAAATGTTAAATCCATGTTAAATCCCAAGCTCGGAAAGGAGTTTCCCAACCTCTTCCTTCGAATCTTCGGATATGTTTTCGTTTAAGCAAACTTCTCTCTTTATTCGTTCTTTAACATCTTTTCTAAGCACCTTTGTCCATCGAGCTACTGTAAATACAGGATACAGCAAAGGATACTTATTAAGGGAAGGATAAAGAATTGAAAGGCTGTCCTTCGGCATAAAAATTCTGTTTAAGACATATCCTTTCTTTCCGCCGGTTTCATTTTGCTTTGCCGCTATATGCAATGTCTCACTACCGTAAATTCCGCCGGTAAGTATAAATTCTTCCATTTTGGAAGTTAGCATTGAATGTTCTTCTCTAAACATCCACACCTTCATAAGATGCATCGCCATATCAAAAAATCGTCCTATTTCGCAAGTATCCAAATATCCCCTTAAAACATTTTCATCAATCTTCATCTTGCTCATAATGAAATAAAGGTCTATAAAAGGTCTTACTCCGCATCCCCCGCCTGCAAAATGATAAGACATATGTGCTATATGATGAAAAAGAAAATATTCTTCTTCAAGGATGGACTTAAAGCCTTCTCCTTCTTTCGAATGACTCCATACCTCTGAAAGCAGTCTGTCGATTTTTTCAATTTTTTCTTTTATCGAAAAATGCAATTCCACATGAACTCCGCTTTCCGAAAACAAAGATACATCATGATATTCCGCTTTTCCGTCAGATTTATAAGAAAGCTTCTCCGTCATCGCTTTAACTGCCCTGTCAACATCTTCCTCGGGAACTAAAATATCAATATCGCAGCTTGTCCTCATCCAGCTTTCCGGATACAGCTTTCTTATTTCAGCACCCTTAAGCGGGACGTATTTTATTTGTTCATTTTCAAAAAGAGCAGTAAGCTTTTCAAATTCCTCTTCCATTATACCTGTTCTGTAAATGGCTGTAATTTTCTGCTTATGAAAAGCTTTAGCTATTTCTTCCGGCATTGAAAACTTCGCCTTTTCCAGAGCCACCGCAATTATGTGGGCAAGATCTTGCTTTTTCGATAAAGCGTAGAGCATTTTCCCTTCCTCTGAGTCAAGAGTTTTCTCTCCTTCAATCTCTTTGCCCGTAAAAATAAAACGGAGCAAAGCAAACATGGTTTCTTTAATTTTTTCCATAAAGCTTTCCTCCGTTTCTTTTAATATTTTCTCCAAACCATTTTGTTAACTACGCCGGTATAAGACTGAATAATCTTAACTACCTTTGTTGATACATTTTCTTCAACATATGTAGGAACAGGAATACCATGGTCGGAATTTTTCGTCATTTCAACCGCAGTATCAACTGCCTGAAGAAGACTTACTTCATCAATACCCGCAAGGATAAAGCAGGCTTTATCAAGTGCCTCGGGTCGCTCTGTGCTTGTTCTTATGCAAACAGCAGGAAAGCTCTTTCCGAGGGATGTGTAAAAGCTTGATTCCTCGGGAAGCGTTCCCGAATCAGATACTACGCAAAATGCATTCATCTGCAGATTGTTATAATCGTGGAAGCCCAAAGGCTCATGCATGATAACTCTTTCATCAAGTTTGAAGCCTGTAGCTTCAAGTCTCTTTTTGCTTCTGGGATGACAGGAATATAAAATCGGCATATCGTACTTTTCCGCCATCTTGTTTATTGCAGTAAAGAGGCTTAAAAAGTTCTTTTCGGTATCAATATTTTCCTCTCTGTGCGCAGAAAGCAGCATATACTTTTTCTTTTCAAGACCGAGTCTTTCAAGAACATCACTCTTTTCAATGTCAGGAAGGTTATTACGAAGCACCTCCGCCATGGGAGAGCCTGTAACATAGGTTCTCTCTTTAGGAAGTCCGCATTCGTGCAAATATCTTCTTGCATGCTCGGAATATGCAAGGTTAACATCAGATATGATGTCAACAATTCTTCTGTTTGTTTCCTCAGGCAAACACTCGTCCTTGCATCTGTTTCCTGCTTCCATATGGAAAATCGGAATATGGAGCCTTTTTGCGGCAATCGCAGAAAGGCATGAATTTGTGTCGCCCAAAATGAGCAGTGCCTCGGGCTTAATTTCTACCATAAGCTTATAGGAACAGTTTATGATATTACCTACCGTGGCGCCTAAATCATCCCCTACCGCATCCATATAAACTTCAGGTTCTGCAAGCTTTAAGTCACGGAAGAATACTCCGTTCAAGTTGTAGTCATAATTCTGACCCGTATGGGCAAGTACCACATCAAAATACTTGCGGCACTTATCAATTACCGCAGCAAGACGGATAATTTCAGGACGAGTTCCCACAATTATCAAAAGCTTTAATTTTCCGTTATTCTTAAATTTTACATCAGAATAATCAAGTTTAATATCCATTACTTTACCACCTCAAAAAATGTGTCGGGCTTATCCGGATTAAATTTTTCATTTGCCCACATAACCGTTACAAGGTCTTCCGTATCGCTTAAGTTTATGATGTTATGCGTGTATCCAGGAAGCATATGAACAGCTTCAATTTTTTCACCGGAAACGTAAAATTCCATCACTTCGTCCGTTCCGATTCTTCTCTGTTGTATAAGCCCTTTTCCCGATACCACTATAAAAAATTCCCACTTGGTATTGTGCCAATGCTGTCCTTTTATAATTCCGGGCTTCGAAATATTAACCGATACCTGTCCGACTTTATCGCTTCTTAAAAGTTCTGTAAAGCTTCCTCTGGCGTCCACATTCATCTTAAGAGGAAAAGAAACCTTTTCTTCCGGAAGGTAAGATAAATATGTCGAATAAAGCTTCTTTGCAAATGAATTATCAGGTATTTCGGGAACCAAAAGACTCTCGGGTTGCTTTCTGAAAGTGTACAAAAGCTCTGTTATCTCCCCTAAAGTTATCTTATGTTCCGTTTCAACCTTGCAATAATCTCCGTCTTTAGTTTCTTTTCCGGAAAGAGCATTTATAAGTTCATCCACTACATCATCTATGTAACAAAGTGTCATCATATACGAAGGATCATTAACCGTAATAGGTAAATCTCTTGATATATTATGGCAAAATGTTGCAACCGCACTGTTATAATTCGGTCTGCACCACTTTCCGAAAAGGTTGGGAAAACGATAAACCAAGGTTTTTACGCCTTCTTTTTTGCCGTAGGCAAAAACCAAATCCTCTCCTGCTTTTTTGCTTTGTCCGTAAGGATTGGAAAGAGCCGCCTGAATGGAGGATGATACCATTAAAGGAGCCTTATTTCCGTATTTTTTCAACGTTTCAAGCAGTTTTTCCGCAAAACCGAAATTTCCTTTCATGAAGTCTTCTTCCTTTTCGGGGCGGTTTACACCAGCTAAATTAAATACAAAATCCGCATTTTTGCAGGCTTCTTCAAGCTCTTCTGCTGTCGACTCTATATCATAGCAGTAAATTTCAGAAACCGTTAAATCTCCGTGAGTTTTATCCTTTCCGTCACGGATGTTTTTAAGAGCTTCGACAAGATTTTTTCCTACAAATCCCTCAGCTCCGGTTACAAGTATTTTCATACCTCAGCACCTCTTTTCTATCAGTACTTAATTCCCCTTTTGTCAAGTTCTTCTCTTATATAGGAAAGGGTTAAAAGCTTTGCCTTCACCTCTTCTACGCCCCAAAGAGATGTATTGTTGGAATTAAATTCTGTGAGATGATTTCGCTCTGCATCGCCGTCTTTGAAATATTTATCATAGTTAAGTCCACGGTTATCCGAGGGCACCCTGTAAAATTCTCCCATATCAATGGCGTTTGCACACTCTTCGTTGGTAAGCAGTGTTTCGTAAAGTTTTTCTCCGTGGCGGATACCGATAACCTTGATTTCCGCATCGGGGTTGAAGAGCTCTGTAACCGCCTTTGCAAGAGTTTCAATCGTGCAGGCAGGTGCTTTCTGAACAAGAATATCGCCTGATACACCGTTTTCAAATGCGAAGAGTACAAGGTCAACCGCTTCATCTAAACTCATAACAAAACGAGTCATGGAAGGCTCCGTTATGGTTATAGCCTGTCCTGAAGAAATCTGGTCAATCCAGAGGGGCACAACGCTTCCTCTTGAGCAAAGCACGTTACCGTAACGTGTGCAACAAATTTTTGTTTTGTCCGCATCCACGGTACGGCTTTTTGCAACAACAACCTTTTCCATCATTGCCTTGCTTGTACCCATTGCATTAACAGGGTATGCCGCCTTATCTGTAGAAAGACAAACGATATTTTTAACTCCTGCTTCAATTGCTGCGGTTAATACATTGTCTGTTCCGAGCACATTGGTTTTAACCGCTTCAACAGGGAAAAACTCACAGGAAGGCACCTGCTTTAATGCTGCCGCGTGGAAGATGTAATCTACTCCGTACATTGCATTTTTAACCGATGCAAGGTCTCTTACATCTCCTATGTAGAATTTTATTTTATCCGCCACTTCAGGCATTTTAGCCTGAAATTCGTGACGCATATCATCCTGCTTTTTCTCATCACGGGAAAAAATGCGAATTTCTCCGATATCTGTATTAAGGAATCGGTTTAACACCGCATTTCCGAAGGAACCTGTTCCGCCTGTAATGAGTAAGGTTTTATTTTTAAATAAACTCATTTTATCTTCTCCTTAGCTTTTTTATAAAATTATATACTCTCGTTTTAATTGACGGCTTACACAACCCTCCAAAACGCTTAAACACAAAATCCATTCCATAAATTTTGTAACTTTCCCAGAATTTTTTCCGGCTCTCAGGCTTTTCCTGGGCATGATATAACTGAGGCTGTTTTGCCAAACCAATGTCTCCGTCTGCCCATTCTCCCTTGATTAACGACACCAAATCTTCTCCTTTATCCGTGTTAACCAATATCATTGAAACGCCCAGCTCATCTTCAAATCCGGGATTTATATTCTCTATCCCCCAATAGTCGCTCACCGTCAAATCGGAAATGCGCTCAAGGGAGGCATATCGGCACTCATAGCAGCTTGGATTTGTAATATTATTTGAATAATACACATTCATATACGCTGATGCCCGTTTATCATTTTTCAAAATTGCCCCGTTATCCAAAACCGTAAGGCAAGAGTTTCCGCGCCAGGATATATCTTTATTTCTAAAATGATATTTCTTTATCTTGTTTTTTAAGGCCTTTTCCAGCCATTTGATAAAATGCTGATAGAAGTCTGACGAAGGAATTCCGTGGCAAATAATGTCCACCAGATAAAGATTGTGGCTGTCAATACGTTTAAGTTCCACAAAATTTCTTATTCCATCTACCTGGCACGGAGTTCCTGAAAACAAAACCGTTCTTCCACTCTTAAGTTCTTCTTCTATGCTTTCATAACACTTTCCCATGTCACTTTGCACGTACTTCGTTCCCTGCAAAGCCATTAAAAGCTCCCGTTTTTCGCATTTTATATGCTCTACGCAAAACGCTTCATTTTCTGCTGCTCCCCAAACAATGCCTCCACGCTCCAATACCGATTCAGCCAAAGCTGCAAAAGCTCCTCCGGAAGCACTGTTTTTCCGTAATTCGTTTTTTGCCTTAAAAGCCAAAACTTTTTTGTAAGCCTGTTTCGTCACATCATTAAGCTGTGGACAAACTTTTTCGCACGCCCCGCAATTTATACATTTTTCACGATTTATGTAGGATCGAAAAAAGCCTTCTTTATCTTTGCGAATCTTAATTGCATCCCGTTTACAGATTGCACGGCACGCTCCGCAGCCTGTGCAGCTTTCTTCTAACAACAGGATTTCTGCGCCCAAAGCCGTCTTTAAAAATTCTTTAGACTCACTAATATAGGCTTCCATATTCTTCTTTACAGATTCATAGTTGCAAATATCTTCAGGCAAAGCATCATTGCAGTCAACCAATCGATCAGTAAGTCCCGCTTTTTCCAATAAGTTAATTATTCTTGAGCCTCTTGCTTTATTGTCAAAACAAAACAGATTTTTCTGAAATATTATAGCAAAAGCAGTTCCGTGAAAGGAATTTGTAAAAACAAATTCCGCTCCTTTTACTGCGCTCAAAAACTCCTTCGGTCCAAATGAAGTTATCTGTGTATGCTTGCTTCTTTTGTTTTTAGATGCGCATATTTCAATGAGTTTCAATCCCTTTTCTTTGGCATAAGCTTTAGCTGATTCAACCATAGCAGAATTAGATACAACACTGTAAACCAAAACATATTTCTTTTTTGAAATTCTTTTTGATACAAGCTTTTCAAATACTTCTCTATCCGGCAAAAAAACCGGGTCGCACACACATTTTGCATCTTTTCCGGTCAAAGCACCAATGTACTGTGCCGACTTTTCTTCTCTGAGCGAGCAATAATCCAAATTTTCAATCAACTTTACAGCCTGCTTTTCATAGAAACTGTCGTATGATTCTTTTCCGATACTTGCCGCATAAGATATTCTGTTCTTTACTCCACTTATGTCCCCGAAATAAATTGGATTAATTCCATCCGTTATATCCGGATTCCATATCTGATCGCTGCCGCAAACAACTGTATCATAGCCTTGTTTTGCAATATCATACTTATCGGCACAAGTGAGTGATAATGAATAGCCGTTTTTCCAAAAACACGAAAACCGTCTTAAACGCATATATTTTTCCGGTGCCGATAAAAGCAGCGCAACCCCCAGTTTTAACTTTCGGGATATACTCTTATTTTTTTCACCGTCCCAGGAAAGTCTGAGCCAGCTTAAAAGATGATTGGCCTTATCGTGCTCCGGCAAGATGTAATCAATAATGTCGCAATCATATCCCAGACTCTTTATGTATTGACAACTGGCAAAAGCCTGTAAATTAGCTCCGTAATTTGTATTCTTATGAACAGTGATAATGCCTACTTTTTTCCCCAATTCTCATCCCCCCTCTACAGGCGCCTTCTTCCTTTTTAAGTATGTCTTCAAGAGAGTCAATATGTAGTAAAAATTCTCATTGCGTGTCAAAAAGCTAATAGCGATGTACGTTACGATACCAACTACAACTTGCAGAATAAGATCAATATATATATTTACCTTAAGCATACCCACAGTTCTAACAACCCCATACATGATGCAAGACGTTACCGCATTTAATAATAAATCCGACAATTGACATCTGAATCTATAATTCAGATGCTTACGTAATGCCAGACTATCAATGGCTAATACAAATATTATCGTAGCAATAGAGCTCCAAGCAAATACAACTACATTTTGACTCAAAAGTACAAATGATGCCAAAATAACTATCGAAGCAACTTTCTTTATGACTTCTAATTTCAGTAAAACATCTGATCGACCTATCGCCTTATAAATTTGCCCACAACCCTGAGTTACGAAATATAATGCATAATAGATGCAATGTACCTTAAAGAAAGGAGCAATGGGGAGCCATTTTTCTGTCAGAAGGGCACAAATGAAATTTTCTGTCACTCCCATCAATCCTATCATAGCCGGAAAAACCAAATAAGACGATAATTTAAAAAATCTTCTACAATAATTCAAGACTACATTTCTATCTTCTTGTACACGGCTAATAGCAGGAAACAGCACTGCGGATAAAGTTCCATCTAACGCTGTGCTGATGGTTCTGGGGAAATTTTCACCCTTGTTATAGTAAGCTAAACTTATTGTTGAATATCGCAATCCAACAACCAACGGTTTAATCTCTGCATAAATCGTTCCAATAAAATTGGAAGCTAAAATTTTCCAACTATAATTTATTAATGGCTTTAATCTTTTAAAGGAAAACTTCCAAACAAATTTAATTTTAGTGGCAAATAACAATATTATTGTTCCCATCATTGCATTCACAGATTGTTGTGCAACCAATGCCCACGGCCCCATTCCACACAATGCCATGACAATTCCCACAACTGCCGATACAGTTATTGCTCCTATCGTAGACAGGAAGAACATTTTAAACTCCATGCTTCTTGATACTTTTGCACTAACGATAGATCTTACCATGTAGACAAAAAAATTCAAGCCCATAACACGAATAACCGGAACCAGAAGTTCTATATTATACAATTTTGCCACATAAGGAGCCATAAAAAAAACCACTCCATACATAACACATGCTAATATTATATTGGCATATAGGGCAGAAGAATAGTCTAATTCGTCCACGTCCTGTTTCTGAACCAATCCACTTCCCAGTCCACTAGTTATAAATATATTGCAAAAAGAGAAGAAAATAGTAACAATACTTACTACACTGTAATCTTCAGGCATAAGCAGTCGTGCTAAAATGATAGATACGATCAGCGATACCATCTGCGAACCGATTCTTTCACAAAATTTCCAAAAAACTCCCGAAATAGCCTTTTTTTTAAGTTGTGATTCCGTCATGCCTTCAACTCCACTTTTCTTCAAATAACTTTACGTAATCTATATATCGATCTTCTTTTTTGAAAAAACTTGCTCTTTTCAGGCAATTTTCGCGAGAAAATATCTTTTGGGTGCAAATTTTTTCTATCCACTCTTGCATTCCCGTAACATCCTCTCTTGCTACAACTACACCGCAAGTTTCGTCCAAACTTTCGGGAGCACCGTCTGTATCAAACAGTACCACCGGCGTCCCACAGGCTAAGGCCTCAATATTAACATTTCCAAACGCTTCCTCCCGTGTTGGGTTCACGAAGACATCAGACGCTGTATATATCTTTCTTAACTCTTCAGCCGGTAATGCGGGAATAGCCAATATTTTGTGTCCTCCCGAAATTTCAGTTGTTCCAACTACAACTACCCTATAGTCTTCCCCGAGCCTATTACTCAATTCAACCAAAACATCAATTCCCTTTCGCTCACTCCAATCGCTTGCAACTCCTAAAACAATATATTTGTCTTCTAAATTATATTTTTCTCTGAAATCGCTTTCAGTCGGTTTGAAGACGCTTAAATCCACTCCATTATATATGACTCTCAAATCATACTCCTTAAAATACGACTGTTTTATTTCCTGAGCCATATATTTCGTAATCGAAACAACAGACAAGTCTTTAATCCCCGTAAAACACTTTCTTTTTAATTTATACATAAATTTAGAACAATCAATCTTTGTTTGTGGATAAAACCTGTACTGAGGGCAATGATGGCACCCGGTTTTCCATTTGTCACATTTAACGGTGGCATAACCTGTGCAGTGTCCCGTCATAGGCCAACTGTCCGCAAACCTCCATACTACTCTAATATGGTTTTTCTTGATGTAGCGAAATAATAACGGTAAATTTATGTACCATCCATGAAGATTCAACAGCATGATAATATCCGGCTTTATTTCTTTCAATCTTCTAATTAGCCGCAATGTCGGGAAAAATGAATAAATTCCTTCACAGCCCGATGCATAAGCAAGCAAATTATGAATTCTTACCGAAAGGC
>JAZRHF010000123.1:0-8749 GCA_045644565.1 Clostridia bacterium
TTTTATAAGCACCGGCTTTAATCTTTCGTGCTCAACTATCTTTTCGCCTTCCTGTGGAATAAGAACACTTTTGCTCCACTTAAGAATTTTTGCATTAATGCTCTTTTTATCCGTAAAGCGTGCATCTATCGTTTCACCATGATACATATCGCTGTAAAGGATAGCACTTTTCTTGGTTTTCCAACTTTCGTCTGTAACTATGTTTTCCCTTATGCCGTCTTCATATTCAATGCAGATATCCGCAATTACTCCGACGGGCGGAGTCAGGCTTTCTTCCAGCCCTGCAACAGAGCCTCTGAACCATCCTGCTCCCACTTCAATCTCAACAAGGCTTTTTTTCTTAAGAATACCGGTAATATCATAGGTCTGATACTGAATTCTTTTTTCGTACTGTGTCCAGCCGGGAGCAAGAACAAAGTCCCCCACTCTCACGCCGTCAATTCTCGCTTCGTATACACCGATAGCAGTAACGGTGAGATTAGCCTTTTTAACCTTTTTTAAAAGGTCAAGCTTTTTATAAAATATAACCGCAGCGCCTTTTTCATAATCAGCGGAAGGAGTTATCCAGCAAGCCTTTAATTTCATATTTTTTCTTCCTTTAATCAAATTATATGTACTGAATAAACATATATTCACCGGCAGGAACCACTTTCGATTCTCCGCCTATAATTATTTCTGTTTCCACGGGAGTTTCAATTTCATAGCGGATGAAGCCTTCATCTTCATATGTCCACTTGGAACGAACTTTTCCCTTTCTCGTTTCGATGGATGCCTCTAAATATCCGAGTCTCTTATCGGGAGTGGGCTTTATCAGGATTTTCTCAAAGCCGGGGGCTTCTTCAACTCGGTTGATACCTGCAGCCACCATATATACCCAGTCAGCCACCGCACCGTATGCATAGTGGTTGAAGGAGTTCATATCGGTGCTCCAGAATGTACCGTCTTCCTTCTTTCCGTCCCAATGCTCCCAGATTGTGGTTGCACCCATTTTAACGGAGAAGAGCCATGAAGGATATTCTTCCTGAAGTAAAATGCTGTATGCCACATCCGCATAGCCGTTTTCGGAAAGGGCGTGAAGAAGATAAGGCGTTCCCACAAATCCGGTTGTAAGCTTGTTGCCGTTTGCCTTAACCATCTCTGCCAGGCTCTTTGCGGTTTTCTTCATATCCTTTGCAAGCTTGAAGTAAAGCGCTATTGCGTGTTCTGTCTGTGTTTTATAGTCGTCGTTCCACACTTCGCGGAATTTCTTTACAATGTTTTTGTAAAGCTTCTCATACGAGGAAACATCTTTTCCTAAAATCTTACCCGCCTTGACAACAAGAGAGGTAGAATAAGCATAATAGCCCTGTGCAATCAGGTCCTCACGGCTTGAGCCCTTATAGCTTCCTTCGGGAGCGTCGATTCCCAGCCAGTCACCATACTGATGATGACCTGTGAACATATACTTTTCTTTGGTTACATTTGTCATATAGTCAACGTATTTATGCATTGACTCGAACTGGTCAACAAGGAACTTTTTATTGCCATAGGTAAGATACATTTCCCAGGGGCAGATTGTTGCCGCATCACCCCAGGCAGAGCCTGATGAACGAAGGGACTTTATGTAATCCTCGGGAAGTCCCTTGAAATAGAAGGGAACCATTTTGGGAACGCCACCGTCTTCTCCCGATGCCGCAGTAAGGTCGTGAAGCCACTTTGTAAAGAACTTTTCAACATCATAGTTAAAGCTTGCCGCACGGCAGAACACCTGAGTGTCACCTGTCCAGCCCATACGCTCGTTTCTCTGTGGGCAGTCTGTAGGAACATCTAAATAGTTATCCTTCTGTCCCCAGAAGATGTTTTCAAAAAGTCTGTTAAGCTTTTTGTTGGAGCTATTTAAATAACCCGTTTTCTTCATATCGGAGTATACGCAGATACCTGTAAAGTCTTCCGCATTTACCTTTCTTCCGGGGAACTTTATAAGTCTTATATATCTGAATGCCTGGAAGGAGTGCTTTGGCTTATAGGTGTTTAATCCTTCCTTACAGGTATAATCGGTTAATGTTTTTGCCACTCTGTAGTTGTCACGGTAGAAGTTTCCGTCCTTATCAAGTACTTCACCGCAGTCAAAAATGAGCTTTTCGCCCTCTTTTGCCATAACGGAAAATTCCACATAGCCTGTCATATTCTGACCGAAGTCCAAAACCTTTTCTCCGTTTGGTGTCTTTATAAGAGTGGGCTTAATTCTTTCGTGCTCTGTTATTTTTTCACCCTCCTGAGGGATAAGTATCTTTTTGCTCCACTTGGTGAATTTTGCATTTACGCCCTTTTTATCAATAAAACGTGCATCAATTATTTCACCATGGTAAATATCGGTATAGAAAACAGCACTTTTCTTTGTCATCCATGTTTCGTCTGTTTCTATTTTTTCTTTAGTTCCGTCTTCGTATTCAACATCAATATCACCGATTATTGCTATGGGAGGTGTAATCTGATAGCCTTCTGTAATTCTTGCGATAGAACCGCTCATCCAGCCGGGTCCAACTTCAACTTCAACAAGGCTCTTTTTCTTAAGCATAGAAGTAATATCATATGTCTGATACTGAATTCTCTTTTCATACTGTGACCAGCCGGGAGCAAGGACAAAATCCCCCACACGACTTCCGTCAATTCTTGCCTCGTATACACCGAGCGCAGTAAGTGTGAAAGTTGCTTTTTTCACCTTTTTTGTAAGGTCGAGTTTTTTATAAAATATAACTGCAGCACCTTTTTCATATTCCGCCGCATGAGTTATCCAGTTTGCTTTTATCATAGTATTTCCTCCTTTAATATATTAACTTGATTATACTCTTTTATTTACCTCTTGTCAATCAAAAGGCTTTATGTTAAAATAAATTTAATATATAATAAAGGAAGTTTTTCTATGACAGAATTTTATCTGCTTAAAAACAACACAAAAGGTCAGATGATGGGGCTTTTGTTTCGTGACGATGACAATATAATAATTTTTGACGGTGGCTCAACCGGAGATTCCGTCGGAATTTTATCCTTGCTTGAAAGCTTTGGCATATCGCACGTTGATGCCTGGTTTTTCACCCATCCCCACCCCGACCACACTTTTGCATTCAGGGATATTTTGCTTAACCACAAGGAAATTTCCGTGAAAAAGATTTTCCGCCACTTCCCCACTCCCGAATTTATAAAAGAACACAGCAAGCGAAGCGAATACGAATACAACGCTTTAGTTGAATTTATAAACCTTGAGGATAAACGCTTTTCTTCATTTAACAAATGTGATACATTTTACATCGGAAAGTTTAAAATCGAAGTAATGAGAATATTCAATCCCTTAATCACTCACGATGTTGCAAATAATTCCTCTGCGGTATTCAAGGTGACGGGGGAAAACAAAACAGTTCTTGTTTTAGGCGACCTTGGCGTAATGGGCGGTCACGAGGTTATGGAAATGTATGAAAAAGAAGACCTTTTTGCAGACTACACCCAGATGGCGCACCACGGTCAAAACGGAGTTGACAAGTCCTTCTACGAAAAATTCACCCCTAAGGCTTGTCTCTGGCCTGCTCCCTCCTGGCTTTGGGACAACGATACGGGCGAAGGCTTTGACACGGGAATTTACAACACCGTAAGGACAAGAGAGTGGATGACAGAGCTTGGCGTAAATGAGCATTATGTGGAAAAAGACGGTCCCATCAGGATAGAGATGTAAAAAAAGCTTTGAGGCGTTGCCTCAAAGCTTTTTTCTTATTCATAAGATATTGTAATTGTCTGTGTTGCGCCGTCCCATGCCACTTTATATCCCATATTTTCGGATACAAAACGCAGGGGAATAAAGGTTCTTCCGTCCTGTATTATGGGAGCAACCTGAGCGTTGTAACGGGTATCGTTGACATATACTCTGTCATCCTCAATCTGGAAGAGCATAAGGTCATTTTTATCGGTTATAACTTCAATCTTCTGGTCGTATTCAATCCAGTTGATTGATGCTCCCATCTGCTCCAAAAGTCCTCTTAAGGGAATCATTGTATAGTTTTTGAAGATAAAGGGCGCAACGTCGGTTGTAACAGTCTTAGTTTCTCCGTCCTTATTAACTATGATGTCTTTAGAACCTATCTGAAGCACATAGCTGACATCGTCTGCCTCTGCTTCTCTCTTATAGTCACCCTCGGTCTGATAGAACTTGAATTCAGCGCAGGTTGCATATTCGCCTCGTCCCTTTAATACGATGACTCTTATATGCTTTGCCTTTATGGGCTCATCAAACATAAAGTTTTTAATGTTAGCATCATTGCTTTCCATAACGTAGCTATCATAGAATTCAAAGTTTTTTCCGTCAACGGAATATTCAATTTCGATATCCTCAAAGTGTCCCGTAAGGTTACCGTCAATTCTGGGCTGATAGCCGAAGCCGCTTATTGTATAAGTATAGCCGAGATCGAAATCAATTGTTACGGGAAGTCTGCCGGGCGCATTTGTGATTTCGGAGTGATAATAGCTTTCGGCACTTCCGTCAATCATAAGGGAAGAAAGCTGATTTTCAGGCTTATCCGTCTTAACACTTATGCCGGGGAACTGCACTGCCACATAGGAAAATTCGTCGGCATTTTCAAGTAAATCCTTTGCGGTAACAGTTTTAAGCTCGGGATTTTCCTTTATAAGACGTATCTCGCCTGCGCTTCCGTATCCGTCACGGGCGTGCAGGAGCACAAGCTTAACTGCTTTTGCCTTGATATTTGTATTAAAGTAAACAGATTTTGTCTGTTCATTGTATCCCCAGGCACCTTCTGCCACCTTCTTGAAGTTTTCTCCGTCGGGAGAAACCAAAATTTCAAACTCTGTGCAAACACCTGCGCCAAGTCCCTGCCTGGGATAGTAGCGATAGCCCGAAACCACCTGTTCCTCGGGAAGGATTATGGTGATATAGTGAGGCTCAACCGCTTTGGGGTTAATCATTGTGTGCCAGTGAGACTTTAAGTCACCGTCAATTGTCTTTTCAGGCACCTCGTTGGGCTTTCCGTTATTTGCATTTATACTTGATGCATCAAAGGTCCATCCTGTAACGGGAAGCTCATCATCTGAAAGAACTGTGCTCTTGGGTTCATTAGTTACAGGAGCCTTTGTCTCCTCCTTCTGAACTGCCGCAAGACTTGCCCTTTTCACACTTGCATTTGTAATACCCTTTGAAGAAAGGCTTGCTTTGGGAGCAAGAAGTCTCATTTCACCCGCAGTTGCATATCCGCCTGTTCCTTCTACATACTGAAGACGCACATATTTTGCCTTGTAGTTAGCATCAAATTCTGCGGTTTTTGCCTCGTCATTATTAGCCCAGGAGCCTTCTGCTACCTTTTCAAAGTTTTCGTTGTCATTGGAAATATAAATTGCATATCTCACACAAATGCCGACGCTGCTCTTTCTGGGATAATAACGGAATCCCGAAAATTCCGTTTCTTCGGGAAGGATTATTGTGAAATAGTGAGGAGGATTAGCCTTGGGATCTATTGCAGAATGCCAGTGACTTACCGTATCACCGTCCACAACGTTTTCGGGTTTTTCATAGGGCACACCCTTGGGGGAGTTTGCGCTTGAAACCTGGAAAAGCCAGTCCTTGGGAGCTATTTCGTCTGCTGCCATAGCATTGCCTGATACCTTTTCGGGAGTTATATAATCAATGCTCATAGTCTTACCGCCTGCTGCGGGTGCTGCAGGTGCACTTGGCGTTGCAGGGGCAGAAGGAGCAGAAGATGCCCCTCCGCCGATTTCGCTTGCCTTGACATCGGGATTAATTTCAAGAGGAGCAGAACCGCTCTTTGGCTTAAGTATTCTTATTTCAGCGGCGCTTCCGTAGCCTGCATTCGCCTTTACAAGCTGAAGCCTTACAAACTTCGCATAGTAGTTACGGGAAAATTCCGCAGTTTTCGCGCTGTCATCATATGCCCAGGCACCTTCTGCAACCTTCTGGAAATTTTCGTTGTCGTTGGAAAGATAAATTGCATACTCGGTGCACACGCCGGCACCCATTCTGGGATAATAGCGATAGCCGCCGATTGCTGTCTTTTCAGGCAATTCAATGGTAATAAAGTGAGGTCCCTCTGCCTTAGGCTCAATGGAAGAATGCCAGTGGGAAACCATGTCTCCGTCAAGGACGTTTTCTCCCTTTTCTCTCGGTATTCCGCCGGGAGCGTTCTGGCTTGATACGTGAACCTTGAAGCCTTCCACATCCAGCTCGTCGGAGGCTATATTTGCAGATATAGTTAATGTCGCAATCATCATAAGTGTAATTATCAATGATATAAATTTCTTCATTATATATGCCCCCCTTTCTTAAAACTCTGACGCCAAGGCGTCAACTGCCACTTTATTGATATTCTTACCGAATGCCGCCATATTGCCGGATTCATATACTTCATATCCGAATATATCGGAGAAGAGAGTTACCGGAACATAAGGAATTCCGTCAATTACTGTTACGGGATTTGTGAGTGTCTTAAGAACGCCGTTTCTTCTTCCTTCCAATGTGCCGATTGTTGTATAGAAGGTAGTCTCGCCGCGAAGCTTGAACATCTGTCTGTCTGCTTCGTAAACGGTTCTTAAGTTAAGTGCATCATAAAGGAAGTATGAAGGCATATACATAACGCCGTTTATCTTCTTTGCACCGTAGCGCATATCGGGATCATATGTATACATCTTTGCACCTGAAGAAAATACTCTGTTGGAGCCGTCTGCTATTACGATTACATCGGAAAGTGCCGCTCTTTCTTCCTTGGAAAGAGACTTCTGCGCCTTTTCGGTGTAGATGTAGTTAAAACGTGCATTGGGTGCCGCATTACCGTCAACATAGAAATTCATAATGTCGCCTTCTGCATTGTCAACCCACTTGAATTCAAGGTCAACCGTTGCACCTACTAAAAGAAGAGATTTTGCTACCTTTAAGGAAAGAGTTTTTCCGGAAAGTGCGAATTCTGCTTTTCCGATTACGGAAAGGCTTCCGTCGGCATTGAGCTTTGATACATCACCTGCAGCGGGAGTGTTTATAACAAAGTCATAGCCTTCCCAGCCTGTTGCGTGGTTTCTGTCTGTATCGATGTAAAGCTTCATCCACTTGCTTCCCTCGGGAGCAGTAATATCTTCTGCCGCCTCGGCGTAGAAGTAGAGATTTTCCACATCTCTTGAAACCTTTGCTTTTATAACATTGTTTCGTGCGGTGTAGTTTTCGTGGATAATTCCGCCGACACCTACATCGTTACGGTTGTATGTGCCCTTATTGTTGATAAATTCGGGGGTTACGCCTTCCCAGGTTGCCACATTGTTTATGTCTATCGTCTTTTCTGCTCCTGCAACCGGGTTAGGCTCAGCGCCCTTGAACTTTCTTATTGCATCAATTAAAAGTGCATAGTAGGAATCCTTCATATCGCCCTTTGTGGGTTCCATATCACGGCTTCCGTCATCGTCATACTGATCGGGGAATGCATTGGATATGCCGCCCCAGGTAACATATCTGCCTGCGCGCCATTCGTTCCAGCCTGTGATGAACATATATTCAGGATCGATTTCAAGTGCACGGTTAAGCTGTTCTGTAAAGAAGTATCCGTACTTATGGGCACCGGGTGTTCTGTCGTGACCGAGAAGGTCGGTATAGCTACGTCCCATTACAAATGTATCGTTCATAGCGGTTAAGCCGTGCTTTACATAAGAATGGTTTGCAGATGTGCCGACTGTAACCTGTTCATATGTGCCGTCAGCGTTCTTTGTATAGCCCTCCTGGGGATAAATTTCAAGCCAGCCCCATTCATTTTCCATTGTCTGATGGCTTGTATATGAAGGCTGAGGTCTACGGAAGGTGAAAAAGCTCTTAATCTCGTTCATTAAAGCTTCGTCAACAGGATCGTTCTCATTTGGCACGAGCGGGTCGGGATGTGCCATAATAACAGGCTTACCCTCCCAGTAGAACCAGAGGTCTGACCAGTTTTCGTTTCTGTATGTATTTATATATGCTCTTGTAATGTTGGTCTTTCCATGGTCTGCCGTGGGTGAGAAGGGTGTCATATATCCGATTTTCGGAGCGTTGATGCCATTTTCTCTTGCATCACGGAGAGCCTGAAACAGTACATCAGTTGAAGCCTTCCATGTGGAAGCACCGTTTGTAGCATCGAAGAAGAGTACGTCAACACCTGCATTTGCAAGCATCTCGGCGTGTTTTCTTGCTACCCAGTAATCTGTGCTCAAGTAATAGCCGAACAAAGGCTCATTCCAGAAATAGCTTGTGGTAACTGTGGGCCAGACAGGATTGTAATAATCATACTTTGCTTCGGGATGAAGCTTTGCAAACTCGGTGTTGTTTGCAGGCTGGGAAGTTTTATATCCGGGGTGATGCCATGTCCAGTAGAAAATACCCACAAACTTGTCATCTCTTACGGGTCCTACCTCTTCAAAGTCTGCCACCTTTCTGCCTAAATCGTCGGTAAACGCCCAGGTGGTGCTGTGGTTGTTTATAATGTTTTCTTCAGGAACGGGCACATACTTTTCGGTTTTGTACTCATCAGCGGAAAGTGTAAAGCTGTCAATTCTCAAAGCATAGTGTCCGCCCTCTGCCGCTATTGTACTCATAAAGTAAAGGTCGTGTACACCTGTTGTTTCCTTTATGGTACCCTTATATTCCTTTGTAGCATCGCCCGAATCCTTGTCGATATTTACATAGCCGAGAAGCTCGCCCTTGGGACTGTCCAGTCTTACCTGGAGCCACTCACCGTCGTTA
>JAZRHF010000124.1:0-2946 GCA_045644565.1 Clostridia bacterium
CCATTAACAATCGCTCTTACTGTTCTTACATTAGCTTTCCAAGTTCTGTTGCTTCTTCTGTGAGAATGGCTCACTCTGATACCGAATGATACGCCCTTTCCACAAACTTCACACTTTGCCATTAAAAACACCTCCATTTCGGGAAGGGTCGCAAGGGACGGGGTCGCAAGGGACGTGCCTGATTTTGCACATTTTAGTAAGACAAAAGCAAAAAAGGTGTAAAAAGAGGCATGTCCCTAATTGCATTCGAAAGCAAAAAAGGTGTAAAAAGAGGCATGTCCCTAATTGCATTCGCTTTCTTATTTTATTTCATATTCAAAGTTTATCAGTCTGATTCCGAAAACTTCTTCCGCCAAATCTGCCGAAAAACCGCTATATGCCACTTCGCCTTCTTCATTTATGTAGGAAAATTCCACCCAACTCATATCCTGTGGGCAATCCCAAGTATTGTAATCTTCTTCCATGTAATATCTTCCGTTTCCTCCGCTGAAAAACACATCCAAAACCTGATATCCAAATTCGCCCGTAGTATCCTCTGCACTAAAATCAAGCAAAGGAATAACCAATGCTTCATCATAAATAACTTTTATATCCTCATTCGGGAAATATATTTTATATTTCTTTACAAGCCCATCCGACTCATTAATTAATTCAAACCCCTGACATTTGCAAATTGCCGTATCTGAAATAACAATTTCTTCTCCGTAAAGAGTATATGTTAATGTGAACGAAATTTCTCTTCTTGTGGCATTAACTACAATCAAAAACGTTAATTGTGCAATTAACACAAAGGCTAACACCCCTGCTATTATTTTTAAGTTTTCCTTATTTTTCATTTTCTTTCTCCTTTGCTTTTTTAATCGCCTTGTTTACCGATTTCATTTTATGATTTTGAATGCCACCATATATTGCCACAGATGCACCAACTATACCGGTTGAAGGGAAATATCTTGCCCAATATGCATATTTGTGTTGATCAGGCAAATAGGTTACATCTACATTATCATTTACCTTTACTTGTACATCATGCAAAATTTCATTTTCTACAACATATGATTTGATATTTCCGGTATAACCTTCAGCGCTCAACCCGTAGTCTTCAAGGTTTGTCCAAGCCGGATTGAATACAACAGCATCACAATCTGTTACCGTCGCAGCTGCAATAGCTTCAGCCCCACCTTTAGAGTGTCCTACAAAAGTAACTTTTTTATCGCCTGCGAACGCTTTGAACCACTGTGCATACCAAATAGCATCTTTCATATCAACAGAGTTTGGTCCAAAAGCCTGCTCAAAATTATTTTCCCAATCAACCAACTCGTCAGTTCCCTCGAAAACCAATACATATTCAGTCGGATTATCCCACCATTCACTTCGTTTTATATACACTCCAATTTTCATGCCCTCTTTTCCTTCATAGCTATCAATCATCCACCACCCGTCTGTTAAGCGACTACCAAAAGGTGAGTTTTTGTCGTGATCATATACATGTTCTGCCATCGCTGCACACTGTATATCAAAGTCACTTATTCCTTCTTCTTCCTTTTCTTCCGCTTTGCTATTGCTGTTTGTACCTTTTCCGCTTCCCGAATTTGACATAAGCATAAGTTCAGGTTCTTCTGTAGCGAAAATTTCATCTTCCGGCAGGTATTCGCTTTCAGGAATATCTGTCCTGCGGTTACTTCTTGAAAATTCCGATTCGTCTTCGGAAAAAGCATAATCTCTAAAGGCTATGCCCCCCGGGTTATATCGGGGAAGCGGTGCAGGCACGTAGTTTTTATCATTCGATAAAGTAAGTGCTCCGTTTGGGTTTCCGTAGGCAAATATACCTCCGTAGTCCGTCTCTTCGCCGTCTTTCTGCGGGGCATCATAGCCCTTTTTAACACCTTTTGAATCCAAAGAAGGAATTTTTCCGCCGTTTCCCCATATTCTTCTCACCCTGTCGTGGAAGCTTTCGTCTTTAATGGCAGCTCGTCTTCTCTTCCACACATCATAGTCCGTAGAAAAAGAAGGTTCCTCTTTCTCACTTTTCGATTTATAGGGGTTCATTTCAGGACCTTTGGGAGTTATCGGCGTTTTAATTTCATCACCGCCGTTATTTTTTCTTGCTTCTCTGAAATATGCTTCGCTTTTTTTCTTATCTTTGTACATGGAGTTCCAGGTTTCGTCACCTACTATGCCATCTACTGTAAGACCCTTTTTCTTTTGGTAGCCCATAACAGCATTTGCCGTGTTTGCTCCGTATATTCCGTCAACAACCAGCTTTTCGCCCTTGGAATCCTTAATTCCATAGTCGTTCATCATTCCCTGAACTTCTTTTATGGCTTCTTCGTTAAAGCTTCCCGGAAGCAGTTCTTCGCCGGGTTTTTTGAGCTTCTTAAAATCATCACTTTTTATTTTTTCTTCAGTTAATCCATAATCCATAACTTCTCTCCTTTTCAATATACCATTTTTTATTGCTGTTTGCAATAATTTTATGTGCGAAAAGCGTTTCGAACCGTTTTTCACTAACGAGTTAACTCTGCAGTTTAATATTATAACACAAAAAGTTAATTTTGTCAAGCATTATTTGCTTATCAGGTTAAATCAAGCGTAAAAAGCGGCTTTTATAGCTTTTCAACATATTCTTCGCCCCTTGAATTCGTAGGGGAGGGGCTCTGTCCCCTCCCACAGGGTTTATTTCGCACAAAAAACGGGAGGGCATGGAAGCCCTCCCCTACAAAAATTCCTTTACACAACGAAAAAAAGAACAGACCAAAGGCCTGTCCTTCATCTTTTTACTTTTCGATCAATCAAACAGCGCGAACTACCTTGCCGGAACGAAGGCAGCGTGAGCATACGGAGATTGTCTTGGGAGAACCATTAACAATCGCTCTTACTGTTCTTACATTAGCTTTCCAAGTTCTGTTGCTTCTTCTGTGAGAATGGCTCACTCTGATACCGAATGAT
>JAZRHF010000125.1:0-4229 GCA_045644565.1 Clostridia bacterium
TATACAAACTATAACTATCCTTTCCCGGTGGACCCTCCTTTTGTTCCCGATGACAACCCCGCAGGCGTGTACTATCGGGAATTTGATATATCCCCTGAATGGTCATCCCGTGAGACATATATCGTTTTTGAAGGAGTTGCCACCTGCTTGTTCTTATATATAAACGGACAGTATGCAGGATATAGTCAGGGTTCAAGAATGCAAACGGAATTTGATATAACAAAGTATATCAAAGATGGCACAAACACCTTGACCGTAAAGGTTTTAAAATGGTGCATAGGCTCCTATCTTGAAGACCAGGACTGCCTCAGAATGAACGGTATTTTCCGTGATGTATATCTTTTAAGTCGTGCAAAAGGTCACGCAAAAGACATAGAAATTAAGGCAGACACCAAAAAAATCGAAGTATCCGAAGAAAATTATGAGATCTTCGACAAAGATGGCAAAAGCCTTGGAAAGTCGGTTGAAAAACCCATTTTATGGAGTGCCGAAAAGCCTTATATATACACGGTAGTTGTTGAAAAAGCAGGCGAATTCATCCCCTTTAAGGTTGGCATGAGAGAAATTGAGATAAATGCCGACGGCGAAGTTTTGGTAAATGGCTCACCTATAAAAATTATGGGCGTTAATCACCACGATACCAATCCTGTTACGGGATATTATCAGACCGACAGAGAATTATATAAAGAAATGCTTTTGATGAAAAGTCTTAATATAAATTCCATCCGCACAAGCCATTATCCCCCTACCCCGGAGTTTTTAAATATGACCGATGAGCTGGGCTTTTATGTAATAGACGAAGCAGATATGGAAAGCCACGGCTTTACTACCAAACACTCCGGCGGAGATTGTTCAAACTTTGTGCAGGACGGCGAGTGGCCTTGTGACAGAGACGACTGGAGAGAAATGTTTATCGACCGTATGGAACGTATGGTAGAAAGAGATAAAAACCACGCTTCGGTTATAATGTGGTCCTGCGGCAACGAAGCAAGCTACGGTAAGAATTTCGATGCTATGCTCGAATGGGGACACAATCGCGATAAGTCAAGACCTACATTTTACGAAAGAGCAAGAGTTGTTGACTATCAGTGCGATACCGATGTACGTTGCAGAATGTATCCTAATTTAGGGCTATTGGATGAGCTTTTGGCGATAGACGATAAAAGACCTTTTTACTTTATCGAATATGCCCATGCAAGAGGAAACGGCCCCGGTCAGATGGATAAGTTTGTTGAAAAGTTTTATGACTGCAAACACGCTTTGGGCGGCTCTGTCTGGGAATGGGCGGACCACGGCGTACTTGACAAGGGCGTTTTGAAATACGGCGGCGACTTCGGCGAGGAAATACACGACAAAAACGGTTGTGTAGACGGAATGGTTTTTGCTGACAGAAGCCTTAAAGCAGGCTCATTAAACTTAAAATATGCATTTCAATATATCAAGGTAGAGCTTTCCGATAACACCCTTATAATAGAAAACAGACACAGCCATACTAACTTATCGGAATTCACTTCAATCCTTATGCTTGAAGTAGACGGAAAAATCGTTGAAAAAGCCATAATTGATCTCGAAGCCAAGCCCCACGATGTGACAAGCTGTATAGTTCCCTTTAATTTAAGCGGAAAATGCAGATACGGCGCACATCTTGTTTTAAGTTTAGAAAAAGACGGCGAAGAAAAAGCAATGAAGTCTTTTGATCTTGCAGGCTTTGCGGTTGAAGAAATTCCAAAGGGCGAAAAGATACACATAAAAGACTCGGATGACGATGATATTACAATAGAAGGCAAAGGTTTTTGCTATACATTCTCAAAATACAAGGGTGCAATTACAAGTGCAGTTAAAAACGGAACTGAAAATTTAGCATCCCCCATTCTCCTTTCAACATATCGTGCCACAATCGACCACGAGGAGGGCTTCAGACAAAAGTGGGTGTACCGCACTGATAACAGAATCTCCGAAAATATGAACCATTCATATATGAAAGTTTATTCCTGCGATGTTTCGGATGATAAAATCACAGTAAAGGGCTCGCTTTCCGGCGTATCCAGAGCTCCGTATCTTAATTACACTCAGGAATACGAATTTTACGATGACGGAACTGTAAAAATCAACACAAAGTGCAACGTAAAGCCCCAGCTTGCAGTTCCGCTTCCGAGACTTGGGTATGACTTAAAGCTTCCTGTAAACAATTCCGAATTTACATATTACGGAATGGGCCCCTATGAGTGCTATAGTGACATGAAGCTTCACACACGTTATGGTATGTACACTTCAACGGCAGACAAGGAATATGTTCCCTATCCTTATCCTCAGGAGCACGGAAACCATTATGGAGTAAAGAAGTTATCCTTCCCCACAGGTCTTCAGATATGGGCAGAAGATAAGATGGAAATAAATGTTTCATTATATGATGCGGATACACTTGAAAATGCTCTGCACACCGATGAAATAAAGCCCAACGGATATACCAATGTCCGTGCAGATTACCGTGTAACCGGCGTAGGTCACGGATATTGCTCCGTTTTACGCGCTGATGCCATATCCCAAAAAGAAATTGATTTCACTTTGTATATAAAATAAATCATGCGTTAAAAAAGTCCTGAACCTTTGGTCCATGACTTTTTACTTAAACTTCAACCGTTTCAAATAAAAGTTCTTTTTCTCTGTCGTTTTCTAAAAACAGAGCGGTAGCTTTTTTGTTTGTGCAAAGTATGTTTCCGAAGGTAACATTTTCAATTTCACTCTTTTTAAGGTGTGTGTGGTAAAATCCGAAGCCTACTCTGCATTCCTCTCCGGTTATTACATTTCCGATATAGGAATCCTTTAAGGTTTTGCACATTCCGACAGCAAAGCTACCGTTTCCGTAAACATTTTTAACGCTTATGTTGTAAATTTCACCCATTACAGAGTGGCGTGTCTTGGCGTAGGCATCTGCGGAATCGCCTATTCTTACGTTGTACTGACTCTTGTACTCCGCTCTTTTCCTCATATCCGTAACGCCGTCAATGTCAATGTTGTAAATCTTATTGCCGTTTTCATTAAGCAATCTGACATTTGAGCAGACATAGCAATCCGTTGCCACATTTCTTATTTTAACATCGTGAATATCTGTATCCTTTCCCGATACAAGATAGCCGAGCCTTGTTTCAAAGCCTCCAAGAGCCGTTAATGCAACAGAATCGTCCTCGGTAAAGCCCGTGATATTTTCGATTAAAATATTGTTGCATCCCACACGAAGGTCTATTCCGTCGGCATTTTTTATGTAAGTCTCCTGATAATTTCTCGGAAGTTCATTTTCATAATGCACACCGTTTACATCAATCCTTGAAAGATCGGCACAAAAATTAATATTTCTGAACACAGAATCCCTTACACAGATGTTTGTTATTGCCCACCAGCGCTGTTTTTCTATGCGAATGTTTTCAATTGTAAGATTTCTCACATTTACCATTAAAATAACGGTGTTTTTCGATATGTGAGGAAGCCCGTTTTTAAGGCTTGTGGATTCGGAAAGTCCGTTATAGTTACCGCCCGATAAACAAGCTTCTCCAACACCTCTTATGGTTATGTTTTTCTGTTCATCGGTAAGTTTTCTTTCCCCTTCAGCTTTAACCTTTTCGTTTGCAAACATATTGGCATAGACATTATCCGCCATTACCATATATGCATTATCTATAATTATTTCCATATCGTCGGGAAGGTAAATTGTTTCTGAAATTACCCATTCATTTTTCCCGGTACGGTCATTTATCTTCGGAATTGTAACGGAATTTATCCCTTCTGCTTTAGCTTTGGCTATAGCAAGACTGATGCTTTCTGAGTCTGTTTTACCTATTGTCATATTGGGTGTAATACACATAAAATCATCTCCTTAGGGTTGATTTTAGCCCCCTTTAATGTTATTGTCAACAAAAAAAATAAGTGCTTTCGGAATATAGTACCAAAAGCACTTATTATATTACTTAGTTATTGTAATTTCCCGTGTTTCGCCGTTCCATTCTACCTTGTAGCCGAGGGTTTCGGATACAAATCTTAAAGGAATAAAGGTTCTCGAATCCTTGATTTCAGGAGCAACCCTCAAAGTATAACGTACAAGTCCGTAAGTCGGGTCTTCCACATATACAAGATTGTTTCTTATCTGCATGGTTATATTCCCTGTCACAGTTTTTATCGTTACGGTCTGATTATGTCCTTCCCACGAAATTTCTGCACCCATTTCCTCTAAAAGC
>JAZRHF010000126.1:0-17843 GCA_045644565.1 Clostridia bacterium
AAAATTAACCTTTGGTTATTATATACTTATTTTGCTTCGATTATAAATCCGATTTTCACCCATCATAATCGTTATACCAATTATACTATATATTTCCAATAAAATCAATGCTTTTTTTGAAAAAAAGCCGATTTTGTGAAATTTTTGTCGATGTGTTTAAAAAAAGGTGTTTCCCCTCTCCTCTTTTGTGAATTTATACAGTTTGACTTTTCCTACTCATTAATTGACATTTTATCCAATCGTATTGACTTTTATCTCCCTTAAGAGTATACTCGAATAAAAGGATGTGATTTCATGGAAATTTCCTATTCCAGAAATATTCCCGTTAAATTTGATGCAGATATATTTATAGCAGGTGCAGGACCGGCCGGTTTTGCAGCGGCAGTATCAAGTGCAAGATGCGGAATGAAAGTAATACTCACAGAACAGTCCGGCGTCATCGGCGGAAGCAGCATTCTTTCGCAGGTTCCTGAATTAATGAACTTTGACGACGGAGTTAATTTCCTTTCTAAAGGAATAGGACGGGAGGTTTATGACCGCCTTGGCTACTCGCATACCTATTCCCGTAAGTGGCACAATGTTCAGCCTGAAGCATTAAAGAGAATTTATGACGATTTACTGTTGTCATCCGGCGTAAAGGTGCTTTTCTACAGCCACATTACAGATGTAATAAAGGACGAGGACAAAATAACCCATGTAATAATTTCTTCTCCCGAGGGACTTTTTGCGGTAAGTGCTTCCTGTTTTATTGACTGCACCGGTAACGGCTCGCTTTCCGCTTTATCGGGAGCGGAATTTTCCTACGGCGACGAATCGGGCAAAACTATGAGTACCACATTATGCTCACTCTGGGGCGGTGTGGATTTTGACAGAAAGAAGACCGAGGGCGACTATGAAAAGGCATACCGTGAGGGCGTTTTTTCACAGTATGACCCACTTCTTCCCGGCATCAAGGCAAACTTTCCCGAAATCGGCGTAGGTTTCGGAAATGTCGGCCATTGCTTCAATGTATGTGATATTGATACAGAAAGCATAACCGATGCCATGTTTAAGGGACGAAAAATTCTTTCAGAATACGAAACCTATTATAAAAATTATGTAGAAGGTGCCGAAAACGCAACTCTGATAAGAAGTGCCGACTATCTCGGCGTAAGGGAATCACGAAGAATCGTCTGCGAATATACACTCACAACCGACACGTTTTTTATGAAGGAAAGCTTTCCCGACGAAATAGGGCGCTATTCTTACCCTGTGGACATTCACCCGATGACTGCCGATAAAAACGGAATAAAGGGCTTTGCAAAGGCAATTTCAATGAGGCACGAAAACGGAGAATCCTACAGCATCCCCTACCGCTCACTTGTCGTTAAAGGCATTAAAAATCTTTTGGTTGCAGGGCGTTCCATAGGTGCAGACAGAGGTATGCAGGCATCCGTTCGTGTTATCCCCTGCTGCTATATCACAGGGCAGGCGGCAGGTGTCGGTGCCGCAATTTCCGCAAAGGATAATGTTTCTGCAAAAGATATAGACATTGAAAAATTAAAGGAATTGCTTAAATAAAAAAAGAAACTGTTTCCCAACGGAAACAGTTTCTTTTTTTACGCCATATCAACGGATAATTTCTGTCCGCCAAGTATGTGGAAGTGAACGTGCTTAACGGTCTGTCCGCCGTCTTCTCCGCAGTTATTTATTACGCGGTAGCCTGTTTCATCAAGCCCAAGCTCCTTTGTCACTTTCGCAACCGCTTCAAAAGCCTTTGCCGCATAGATGGAGTTATTTTCATCGAACATATTTGCACAGCAGATATGTTCCTTGGTAAGAACCAAAAGGTGCACCTTTGCCATGGGATTTATGTCCTTAATTACCACAACATAATCATCCTCGTACAAAAACTCCGAGGGAATTTCTCCGTTTGCAATTTTACAAAAAATACAGTCTGCCATTTTAATCACCTTTCTTTTCAAAAAGCCGCTGAATCTGTCAGCGGCTTTTTAGTTATTCATTAAAGCTGTCCTTCGATAACCTTTGTAACGCAGGAAAGTGCTTCCTCTGCCTTTGTTACATCCTTACCGCCTGCCTGTGCGCTGTCGGGCTTACCGCCACCGCCACCGCCTGCAATTGCGGCAACTTCCTTAATTACCTTACCGATGTGAACGCCCTTTGATACGGCATCCTTACTTGCACCGCCAACGAAGGTAACCTTTCCGTCTGCAACAGAAGATAATACAACTGCACAAAGAGGCATCTTATCCTTTAAGTTATCAATCATTTCTCTCATCTGGTCAACAGTTGAGCCGTCAACACTTGCTGTAATAACGGATACGCCCTTAACATCAACTGCACCGTCTGTAAGATTTGCGCTTCGGCTCTTGGAAATTTCAGCCTGAAGCTTATCGTAATCTTTTTTGAGTTCAGCATTCTTTTCAACGAAAGCTTTTGTTCTTTCAACAAGCGCACTTTCAGAAGACTTCATAAGACCTGCGATTTCTGAAATAACTGCGTTTTTGCTTTCGATATAAGCTAAAACTCCGCTACCTGTTACACCTTCAATTCTTCTTACACCTGCTGCAACGCCGCCTTCGGATATAATCTTGAAGAGACCTGCTTCGTTGGTGTTATCAAGATGTGTACCGCCGCAGAATTCGATGGAGTAATCGCCCATCTTTACAACTCTTACAACTTCTCCGTACTTTTCACCGAAGAGTGCTGTTGCACCCATTTTCTTTGCTTCTGCAATGGGCATTTCTCTCTTTTCGATGGAAAGACCTTCTAAAATCTTTTCGTTTACCATTGCTTCAACCTTAGAAAGTTCTTCTGCAGTCATTGCTTCAAAGTGAGAGAAGTCGAAACGAAGTCTCTCGGGATCAACGTATGAACCTGCCTGTGCAACATGGCTTCCTAAAACCTCTATAAGAGCCTTCTGAAGAAGGTGAGTTGTTGAATGGTTTCTTGCGATAGCCATTCTTCTCTTTTTATCAACAGCGATTCTTACAGCATCGCCCTTTTTGATTTCGCCTGCAGTAACGGTGATTTCGGAAGTGTGCTTACCGCCGATTTTCTTACAGTTTGTAACCTCTGCCTTAAAGCCATCGCCTTCGATTACACCGGTATCGCCAATCTGACCGCCGCTTTCTGAATAGAACACGGTTCTGTCAAATAAAACTACTGCGCTGTCGCCTTCGGATGCCTTGTCTGTAAACTCTCCGCCAACTACAATTGCTTCAACCTTTGCTTCGCAGGAAAGTGCATCATAGCCCAAAAATTCGGGATTGATTTCGTCGGGAATTGTAACGTCACTACTCCAAGCATTGTCTGCATTTTCTGCTCTTGCGCTCTTTGCTGTCATTCTCTGATTGAGCATACAAGCGTCAAAGCCTTCCTTATCAACGGTAAATCCGTTTTCTGCCGCAATATCAATTGTAAGGTCCAAGGGGAAACCGTAGGTATCGTAAAGACGGAATGCATCTTCACCGGAAAGACAAGTCTTTCCTGCCTTTTTGGTTTCAGCCATATAGTCATTTAAGATGTTTAAGCCCTGGTCGATTGTTTCTGCGAAACGCTCTTCCTCAAGCTTTATAATCTTCTTTATGTAGTCAGCATTTTCACGAAGCTCAGGGTAAGCGCTTTCGCTTTCTGTGAATACGGTTTCAGCTAAAACGTGAAGGAAAGTTCCGTTTAAGCCGAGAAGCTTTCCGTGACGAGCCGCACGACGAAGAAGTCTGCGGAGAACATATCCTCTACCCTCGTTTGAAGGAAGGATACCGTCAGAAATCATAAAGCAGGTGCTTCTGATATGGTCGGTAATTGCACGAAGAGAAACGTCTGTCTTTTCAGCATCGCCGTACTTGATTCCTGTCATTTCGGAAATTTTAAGAATGATATTTCTAATTGTATCAACCTCGAAAAGGTTGTTTACGCCCTGCATAATAACAGCAAGTCTTTCAAGTCCCATACCTGTATCAATGTTGGGATTGGGAAGGCGGTTGTAGTTACCCTCTTCATCCTTATCGAACTGTGTGAATACAAGGTTCCAGAATTCAAGGAATCTGTCGCAGTCGCAGCCAAGCTTACAGTCGGGCTTTCCGCAGCTAAATTCCATACCTCTGTCATAATGGATTTCGGAGCAGGGACCGCAGGGGCCTGTTCCGTGTTCCCAGAAGTTATCTTCCTTGCCCATTCTTACAATTCTCTCGGGAGAAACGCCGATGTCGTTTGCCCAAATTTCATAAGCTTCATCGTCATCCTCGTAAATTGTAACCCAGAGCCTGTCCACGGGAATTTCCATAACCTTTGTGATGAATTCCCAAGCCCACGGAATAACTTCCTTCTTGAAGTAATCGCCGAAGGAGAAGTTACCGAGCATTTCAAAGAATGTGCCGTGACGGGCAGTATGTCCTACGTTTTCAATATCGGGAGTTCTTATGCACTTCTGGCAGGTGGTAACTCTCTTTCTGGGAGGAGTTTCCTTTCCTGTGAAGTAGGGTTTCAAGGGAGTCATACCCGCATTTATAAGAAGTACCGAGGGGTCATTTTTCGGAACAAGGGGGAAACTGGGCATACGAAGATGTCCCTTTGTTTCAAAAAATGCAAGATATTTTTCTCTTATTTCATTAAGTCCTAATTTCTGCATTTTGCATCTACCTTTCAAATGGTGTACATACTACACCTATTTTAACTACACTATTATACCACTTAAGAAAAGCAAAGTCAACCCTATATATAAATAAAAAACACCCCTTATCCTCCCGGATAAGGGGCAAAAATCATATTTTCAATACGGAATATACCTCATCCTGTGTAAGCTTAACATCGCATCCTTTTACAGAGCTCTGAAGATGTGCGGAATTTTTACAGCCTGCAATGGGAATTGTCTGAAAGTCTTCGTTGGAAACAAGAAGAGCTATAACGATTTCGGAAACGCTTACGGAATATTTTTCGGAAAGTGCCTTTATTACCTCAAACCTCTTAAGGTTGGTTTCCGAGAAATATCTTTCATACGCCTTACCGCTCACGCCGTCTTTTCCCAAATTATCAAGCTTTGAGAAAAAGCCCTTTGCCTGGGATGCAAATGCGAAAACTGACATATCGCTGCCCTTGAAGTAATTATATTCATCGTCGTTCATCAAAACCAAAGTCGGGTCATTGTGCTCTTTAATTGCTTCTGCCACGCTGTACTGAATCTGGCTTGATACAATCAAAGGAAGGTTGTTTGCCTTTGCATACTTGTTTGCTTCGTCAATTCTCTTGTGGGTCCAGTTTGACATACCTATATAACGGGTTTTTCCTGCTTTTACAAGTCCGCCCAATGTGTCCATAATTTCGTCAACAGGAAGCGCCTCACAGTCTCTGTGGAGCCAGTAAATATCCACATAGTCTGTTCCGAGATGTGTCAAGCTCTTATTCATATCACCCTCGATGTCAGCCTTTGAAAGTCTGTGAACATCCATTGTTGCAAAATCCGGATGTGAGCCCTTTGTGGAAATTATAACATCGTCACGTCTTCCCCTGTATTTAAGCCAACGGCCGAGAAGCTTTTCACTTCTGCTCTTTTCGCCGGGCACCCAGTCGGAATAAATAAGCGCCGTATCAAGAATATTTCCGCCAAGTGAGAAAAATTCGTCAAGCAAAGCGTAGGATTCTTCTTCATTTGTCAAAAGTCCGTAGGAATCTGTTCCGAGTGCAATGGGACTTACCAAAAGGTCAGTGCCTTTAAGAATAATTTTTTCCATAGTTACATCTCCTATTTAAAGCATTTCATTATATCTGTCAAATCATCGTCATTAAATGCCGCAACAATAACGGAAATCATAATATTTCCTTCTTTACGGATATAGGAGCCTTGTGTCAAGCTCACATTTTCCGCTTCACCATAGGCCTCTATATATTTGAATGCTTTACCGCTTACGGAAGTCTCACCTCTGCCAACCTCCATAAGTCCTCCATTATAGAGACTGTTTGATACAGTTTCAATATATTCGTCTTCCGTAATTGTCAAAGTACCTCTCGCATCTATCAAATTCTCATACATAACGAGTATGTGAGATCCTGTTTCCAAATCCTGACAGAGCATATCATAGTAAACTCCTGCCTGAGTTTCAATCGAAGCAAGCTCTTCTACCGTGGCATATTCCCAGCTGTCGGGCTTTTCAAACTCAATCCCGTAACTGCTTTTATATAAATTTCCTTCAACTGTTCCAATCTCAGGACGCTCATTCTCGCCTTCCTTAGCTACTCCAAACTTATTGCTGATATTGCTTCCGCATCCTGCTAAAAGCGAAACCATACATACCATCAATATTAACGCCAATATTTTCTTCATAAACATTCTCCTTTAGTCCAATGTGAATACTTTTTTAAGAAGAGGCTGTGCTCCGGTTTCGGGATCCATTTCCATTATTAAAATGTCCTTCATATATTCGTTCCACTTATCTACAACAGGACTTTCCGCCTGCACCTTTGCGGCATATTCAACGCCCTTTTCACATTCATAATATCCGAACATCTCACAACCAACATTCCAGATGGTATAGTTTTTAATTCCTGCAGCCTTCAACACCTCAACCATCTCAGGCCATATTTCATCATGACGCTTTATATATTCGTCAAGCGCTCCTTCCTTTATCAGGCCTTTCCATGCATATTTTTCCATAAAATTGTCCTCCTCTAATTTTTTAATATTTCGGCACTTACCAGCGTAAGTGTTGTTCCACTAACCTTAAACTCAAGATGCATGCCTCCGTATTCAAAGGCGTACACCCTGTCCCCATCCTCAATATAAGATGGACGAGGATCGCTTTTAAGAATCTTTATCAAAGAATCCAGTTTATCTTTTGGTATTTTCCCTTTTAATTCTTCAGGGATTTCAACCTCTAACTCATAGGAAAGCTTTTCTCCTGCAAAGGAGCTTTTAGCATCAGGATGAGAATCTGTAAATGCAAGATACGGTTTTATATCATAAATCGGAGTGCCGTCCATCAAATCCGCTCCTGCAATATGTAAAACAGTTCCGTATTCCTCAGTCTTTTCAACCCCTGTCAGCCTTACCGAAGAAAGTCCTATCGGATTCGGTCTGAAGCTTGACCTTGTGGCAAATACCCCCACTCTTTTATTTCCGCCCAACCTCGGAGGTCTTACGGTAGGAGACCATTTTTCCCTTTTATTTTCAGAAAATTCCCATATAAGCCAGAGATGACTGTATTCTTCAATTCCGCGGAGAGCTTCAGATACCCTGAATTCTTCCTCGAAAATAATCGTTGCCTGAAGTTCTTCAATAAGTCCGCTCTGCCTCGGAATGCCAAACTTTCCGGGGAAATCCGACTTAATTTTAGCTATCACTTTCACCCTTCATCACCAACCATATTAACCAACCACATATCGCTCTTAACGAAGAAATATCCGAGTATTGCCTTTGCTACATTTACAATCTGGCAACAAAGGAAAAGCCACACTATGGGAATATCCGTAAAGAACGCAAGGCAAAGTGCCACAGGCACAGTTACCACCCACATATAACCACTGTCAAATATAAATGTTATAAGTGTTTTACCTCCTGAACGCAGGGTAAAATATGATGCATGAGTGTATGCATCAAGGGGCATAAGGATACCCATTATGGTTATAAAGCTTCTTGCCAGGATTTTAACCTCTTCTTCCGTATTATAAAGTTCAGGAAAAAAGGGAGCAATTATAACCATTACAACTCCGACAACCACACAACTTGCCACAGAAAAGGCAATGAGCTTGTTATCTATATCTCTTGCTTCCTTCAGCTTTCCTGCTCCGAGGGTTTGTCCCACAATTATACCAACGCTTGATCCAAGCGCAATAAACACTATATTAAACACATTTGTAACGGTGTTACATATATTAACCGCTCCCACCGTTGCCAGACCACGGGTAGAATAACTTAATGCAAGCATTGTCATACCCGTAGACCACAAAAATTCATTAACCATAAGAGGAAGCCCTTTTGCAAGAACGCCTTTTACAAGCGCTCCAGAAACCTTAAAGTTCCTGAACGCCTCTCCCATATATCCGAATTTATCCCTCTTTATTGCCACCATCAATACCACTATAAAAAATTCCGCAAAACGGGAAATAACCGTGGCAATCGCCGCACCTGCAACCTCAAGCTTCGGGAATCCGAATTCACCGAAAATAAGCACATAGTTAAGTAAGACATTAACTAAAACCGCAATAATTCCCGCATACATGGGAATTACCGTTTCGCCCGTTTCACGCATATTGGAAACTATGCACTGATTCGCAGTAAAGGGAATTAATCCGATAAGCATGATCTTAATATATGTATCGGCATATCCCAAGGTCTTGGAAGGATCTCCCACATTTCCGCCTTCGTTTATGAAATTCAATATAAGTCCTTCTCTGAAAATCCAAAGAATGACGATTCCTGCAATAATTATAAATGCAGAAATAACAAGTTTGATTCTGAAAACGTTTTTTACGCCTTCCTTGTCGCCTTTTCCGAAAAACTGTGATACGAAAATTCCTGCTCCCGAAAGAGCACCAAACACACTTAAATTGTAAATAAGCAAAAGCTGATTTACAATAGAAACCCCGTTCATGGCGTCAGTTCCCACACGGCCAACCATAACGTTATCCACCATGTTAACTATGTTTGTAAAGCCGTTTTGTATCATTATGGGCAATGCTATAAGCATTACCATTTTATAAAATTCTTTTGTACCTATGTATTTTTTCAGCATATTGCACCCGTAAAAATGCGTCCGGAATCCGGACGCATCCGTCATATTCTTTTAAGCTTTTCTATAACATCAATTGCGGTTTTTGCAGAACGTGTCACCATTAAAATCGTATCGTCGCCTGCAATAGAGCCAACTATTTCATTCCAGTGCATAGCATCTATTGCCGCCGCTGCCGCCTGTGCTACCCCCGGAAGAGTTTTAATCACAACATCATTTTCAGCAGAATCAACAGAAACCATGCTATGTTTAAGAATCGAACGAAGTCTCTGTTCAACGTCACTTGTCTCAGTCTGAGAATCAGCACGATAGCAAACAACACCGCTGTCGTTTCTCACTTTAACAAGTCTTAATTCCTTTATATCTCTTGAAACTGTCGCCTGAGTAACCTCATAACCCATACTTCTGAGCTTTTCAGAAAGTTCCTCCTGGGTCTGAATTTCATATTCCGATACCAATGCAAGTATTGCATTTTGTCTTGTAGCTCTCATTATCTTTCTCCTTTTTCTCCCGAAAGCTTATATCTTAAAACATCGTAAAAGTTCTTTTCTTCTAAAAATATAAGCTTTGCCGTTTCAGAGGCTCTCTTGAATCTGACCTCATCTCCCCCGAAAAGAGGCGTTATATTCTGACCGTCAACATTAAGCATTCCCTGATTTTCCTCTTCCTCGGAAAGCTTGATTTTGACAACAGCATCCCCCGATGCTATAACAGGTCGTATATGCATTGAGTGGGGACACACCGGAGTTGTTATAATCATCTTCATGTCCGGAGGTGCAACAGGCCCACCTGCAGACAGCGAATATGCCGTAGAGCCTGTAGGTGTCGCCACAATTATTCCATCTCCCGAAAAGGAATAGACAAGTCTTTCATTGAAGCTTTCGCTTATGGAAACAATCCTTTCCCTTCTTGAAATAACACCGTCATTAAGGGCCTTGCTTTCCGATATTTTTTCTCCGTTACGAAAAACCTCAACAGAAAGCATCATTCTCTCTTCAATTATGTAATCGCCGTCAAGAACTTTCCTTACGGCTTCAATTGCCTCATCCTTTTCCGTTGCGGTCATATACCCCAAGGTTCCGAAATTGATACCGAGTATCGGAACATTCCCAAAGGATTTTACCGCACGAAGCATAGTTCCGTCACCGCCAAGAACAACCGCCGCATCAAAACTGTCATCACCTTTATAACCTCTTACCGTAAAACAATTTTCCGGAAATTTATTAACGATTGATTCTGCAAGTTTTTCTGCGCCGTCTTTACCGGTATTCGGAATAACAGCTATCCTCATCAAGCTCATTCCTTTTCTTTTTCCTCTTTAGGAGCTTTTTTCTTTTCTTCGTTTTCTGTTCTGATTCCGCTTATTTTAACATCTATGTTTTTAACGCTGAGTCCTGTCATTTCTTCAATTGAATTTTTAACATTCACCTGAACGTTTGCCGCTACCTCGGGAATGTTTACACCATATTTAACTATAAGTGAAATCTCAACACTTATACCATCTTCAGCCATTTCAATTTTAATGCCTTTGGAGCTGCTTTTTTTACCTGATATCAATTCTGCCCAGCCTGATGCTATCCCGCCTGTTCCCGCTGAGACAACTCCCTCTGTTTCAGATGTTGCGATACCTGTAATCACCGCAATAACTTCTTCAGATATTTTAACACTGTCACCGGACTGATTTATCAAATCTTTTTCTTCCATAATTAAGTACCTCCATTGTTTTCTCGATTATTTATATTATACATAATAAATTTCCTTTTATCAAGGACTTTTTTTCATAATTATAAGTTTTTTTGCATAAAACACGATTAGTCGGTAAGTGAATAAAAATATTTTTCCTTTTTTTCCGCTCCCACCGTCCAGCATCCTCCTATGTATCTTGCACAGTCAGAAATATGAGTAAAGGGATTTTTCTCATCTGCCGAAGAGGGAATTGCCACAACAGCCTTGGTTCCTTTTGTTCCGTAATAATAATATCCGAGACTGTTTATTTTATACAAAACATTGATGTTTTCAAAAATGTGCCGTATAATCGGAAGATTTTCCGCAAACCTTCCGTCTTCTACTTTTATCCATAAAAAACCTTCGCCTATATCGGGACCTTCTTTTTTCTCTCCGCTTTTGTCGTTATTAATATTTATTTCGGGCATCAGCGGAGCCAATGACCCATATATTAAAGGTTCGCTTCCTTTTAAAAGCACAACCGTATCTATTTTTTTAACATCATCTTCCTTTAATGTAAAACTTTTGGCAAATCCCCCTTTTATTGTTCCCGCATTTATTTTAAGTTCATTTCCCAAAATAGCCGAACTCATAAAATAAAGAGCAAACTCTTCTTCAGTTCCGCTCAGACTTACAGTTACGGTATCCTTAAAAAGCGTAACCACTCCACCACCTTTATTGTTCCCTATAGGCTTTAATATTATATATCTTTTAGGCATAAACAAAACCCCTTTCATAATATATTATGTAAAGAAGGCTTAAAAATTCGCAAATCAGCGAAAATAAAAGCTTTATCGAGATATACGAAGATATTTGGTATTATTTTCTATTTTTCGTCCAAAATAGGCAATTTGAGATATTTGCCTTGACTTCTGTTTTCGAGTATTATATACCTTGTTAGCACTCTGACATCACGAGTGCTAAAACCTAAATTAATTTGGAGGAATAACCATGAACATTAAACCCTTAGCAGACAGAGTTGTTATTAAAATGACCGAGGCTGAAGAAACCACCAAGAGCGGTATCATTTTAACCGCAGGTGCAAAAGAAAAGCCCCAGATTGCAGAAGTTGTTGCAGTTGGCCCCGGTGCTACAGAAAACGGAAACTTAATCCCCATGGAAGTTAAAGTGGGCGATAAAATTTTAGTAAGCAAATATTCCGGAACTGAAGTTAAAGTTGACGGAGTTGAATACACAATCTTAAAGCAGAGCGACGTTCTCGCCATAGTTGAATAAGGAGGCAAAATTTAATGGCTAAGCAGATTATTTACGGAGAAGACGCAAGAAAAGCCTTGGAAAAAGGTATCAATATTCTTGCAGATACAGTTAAAATTACATTAGGCCCCAAGGGAAGAAACGCTGTACTTGACAAAAAGTTCGGTGCTCCCTTAATCACCAACGACGGTGTTACAATTGCAAAGGAAATCGAGCTTGAAAATCCCTTTGAAAACATGGGTGCACAGCTTGTTAAGGAAGTTGCAACAAAGACCAACGATGTTGCAGGTGACGGTACAACAACCGCTACATTACTTGCTCAGGCTTTGGTTCGTGAAGGTCTTAAGAATATCGCTGCAGGTGCTAATCCCATGATCGTTAAGGGTGGTATCCAGAAGGCAGTTGATGTTGCAGTTAAGTCCATCGCAGAAACAAGCGTTAAGGTTTCAGGTAAGAAGGATATTTCCAGAGTTGCGGCAATTTCTGCAGGTAACGAATTTGTTGGCGAATTAATTGCTGATGCAATGGAAAAGGTAAGCGCTGACGGCGTTATTACTTTAGAAGAATCCAAGACCGCAGATACCTACAGCGAAGTTGTTGAAGGTATGCAGTTTGACAGAGGATACATCTCCCCCTACATGGTAACAGATACAGAAAAAATGGAAGTTGTTTACGACGAGCCCATGATTCTTATCACAGACAAGAAGATTACAAACATTCAGGACATTCTTCCCCTTCTTGAGCAGATCGTTCAGGGCGGAAAGAGCCTTGTTATAATCTCCGAAGATATCGAAGGCGAAGCACTTGCTACCTTACTTGTTAACAAGATCAGAGGTACATTCCGTTGCGCAGGCGTTAAGGCTCCCGGCTTCGGTGACAGAAGAAAGGAAATGCTTCAGGATATCGCTGTTTTAACAGGCGGTCAGGTTATTTCCGAAGAAATCGGTCTTGACTTAAAGGAAGCTTCCTTAGATATGCTCGGCCGTGCTAAGCAGATTAAGATCACAAAGGAAAACACAATAATCGTTGACGGTTACGGCGAAAAGGCTGCAATCGCTGACAGAATCACACAGATCAAGTCTCAGCTTGAAACAACAACAAGCGAGTTTGACAGAGAAAAGCTTCAGGAACGCCTTGCAAAGCTTTCCGGCGGTGTTGCAGTAATCAAGGTTGGTGCTGCTACCGAAACAGAAATGAAGGAAAACAAGCTTCGTATTGAAGACGCTCTTGCCGCTACAAAGGCTGCGGTTGAAGAAGGTATCGTTCCCGGTGGCGGAACCGCATACATCATTGCTCAGGCAAAGGTTCGTGAACTTGTTGAAACATTGGAAGGCGACGAAAAGACAGGTGCTTCCATCGTTCTTGCAGCTCTTGAAGAACCCGTAAAGCAGATTTCCGCTAACGCAGGTATCGAAGGTGCCGTAATCGTTAACGAAATCAAGAATGCAAAGATCGGTATCGGATACAACGCATTAACCGGAAAGTTTGTAAATATGATCAAAGAAGGTATCGTTGATCCTGCCAAGGTTACAAGAAGTGCTCTTCAGAACGCTGCAAGCGTTGCTTCCATGGTTCTTACCACAGAAACACTTGTAACAGATATTCCCGAGCCTCCTGCTCCTGCAGCGGCTGCTCCCGACATGGGCGGAATGGGAATGTATTAATTCCAAAATTAAAAGGGATGTATCGCTGATACATCCTTTTTTATTTATCAATATAAAATTCTTTTAATTTGATAAAGCACTTTTCGCATACCTTGATTTCGCTATCGGCAATAGCTTTTGATTTACAAATCACACATTTTGCATCGTTTTTACTTATAACAATTTTATCTCCTGATTGAGAAAGGCTTATTTCCGTTCCTTCATCCAAACCAAATTTTTCTCTTAAATCTTTAGGAATTGTAATTCTCCCGAGCTTATCTATACATCTTTTCATACCATACGCCTCACTATATCTCTAATACACTTTATAACCCTTTAATGCATAGTTTAGCATGAAAAATCGTACTTGTCTACCCCTAAATATAAATAAAATCGTTTTATTATAAAATTCTTATCCAATTCAGTATCAAAAAAGCAGAGCTTGCATTTCTTTGCAAGCTCTGCCTAATATATCATTGTTTTGCCTGTTTTATCATAAGCTCAACCATATCTAGAATTCGTTTTTGTTCTTCTAAAGGAAGCTCGGCAAGCTTTTCTGACAACATAGATGCTCTATAATCACCCGAATACTCAAGCACATCGCAGAAAACCGAATCTGCGCTTGTTTCAAGACCGTTAAGAAGCGTTATAAGCTTTTCACATCTCGGAAAAGAAGCTCCACGTTCAAGCGTAGATATATAATTTGTAGTAAGATTAAGCTTTTCAGCCAGTTCTTCCTGTGTAAGCCCCAATGCTTCACGTCTCTCTTTTATTCGTTTTCCTATTCGTTTATCTATCATACAATCACCTGTAACTTATACTGTGTTTTTCATCCATAGTATAACTCGAAAACGGCGATAATTACAGAATTGCTAATGCATATTATATGTATAAGCGATTTAGTTTTATTATATTTTTATCAAAAAAGCCGATGCGATGCATCGGCTTTTAGTTTTGCCTTAACCCCTTTTATCAAAGAGGAGTGCTAAGTCCCACTACCGTATCAAGAGGCATCGAAACCACTATACCCTTTGCCTCTGTATTTATTCCGCATTCGGTTGTTATTGCCTGCATTATGGATACTTTACTCTCGGCATCGGCAATTATAAATACAACATCTTTTTCATCATGAATTCCAATTCCCCAGAGAGCAGATACCTCGTCTTCCCCGGCATGGCGACCGTGGATAACCGTTCCGCCGGTTGCTCCTACAGCCTTTGCGGCATTCATAACCTCTTCGCTGTAGCCCTGATTCACAACAGCTACAATCATTACTCTTTTAATTTCTGACATGGTATCACCCTTTCTTTCTTCAACCTCTTCATTTTTTGAAATCTCATCAAGCATTTTTACTAAGTGGTTGCTCGCACCGTTCATTAAAATTGTAAAACCTATTCCGTTTCCGGGTATATTAAACTGAAGTTCATTGTGAACCTTTCTTATCATTTTATCAGCTAAATCCTTAGTCAAAAAGCTTAATATCAGGCTTCTGTCCGGAGTTCCTAACCCTAAAATATCCAAAGTTTCACTTGATGCAGTACCCGATGCATTTACCTGATACTGAACGGGAAGCTTTTCTTCTTTGAAAATCTGAATAGCCTTGTCTGCACGCTTGGGTGTTGTTATAAATCCTATTACGCGGAAGGACATTTTTTCATGATTATTCATTTTCTTCCTCCTCTATTTCGATAATTTCGTCACTGTCTTCAGAAATCATCACATTCTGTACTGTTGTCTTATCAATCTTATTAAGCTTGAACTTATAGCAAAGTCCCATTATCTGAATCGCAATCAAGGGAGTTAAGGCAACCAACGCCACCACCCCGAATGCATCGGTCATAATGTTTCCGCCAAGCTTTTCGCAAGTTCCGATGCACAAAGGCAAAAGGAATGTGGATGTCATAGGTCCGGATGCAACACCACCCGAGTCAAAGGCTATACCTACAAAAATTTTAGGAACAAACTTAGACATCACAAGGGCTATTATATATCCCGGTATTATAATAAAGCTTAAGGGAATTCCTGTTATAATTCTCGCCATAGCAATACCTACGCTGACAGAAACACCGATAGATAACGCTCTGTTCATGGACTTTGCGGAAATTGCACCGTCTGTTACCGTTTGCACCTGACGATTCAATACCTGAATTGCAGGTTCCGCCTTTACTATAAAATAACCGATTAACATTCCGATGGGAACAAGAAGCCACTTCATTGTACCAGCCAGTTCTCCTCCCAATACCGCACCTACGGGAGCAAATCCCACGTTAACACCGCAAAGGAATAACACCAGACCCAAATATGTATATAAAAATCCCATTATTATTCTGAGTCTTTCTCTTCTGTGATAACGGTGGCTTATGAGCTGGAATATAACAAACATAAGTACAATAGGCAAAAGTGAAATAACAACTTCATATAAGTAATGCGGAATTTCCACCGCAAATGCCTTTGCCACGTCACGCATTGTATGAACCTTTCTTATTTCTGTCATATCATAAGCAGATTCTTTCGGAACGAAGACCAAACCGAGAAACATTACCGCAAGAATAGGTCCGACACTTGACAAAGCAACAAGACCGAAGCTGTCGCTTGACGCCTCTTTATCACCTCTCACCAAGGAAAGACCGACACCCATTGCCATAATAAAAGGAACTGTTATAGGTCCTGTTGTAACACCGCCTGAGTCAAAGGCTACGGCAAGAAATTCTTTCGGAATGAAAAACGAAATAACCAAAAGTGCCGCATAAAGCACCATGAGAAGATTCGAAAGATTAATCTTAAATATAATTCTCAAAACCGCAGTTGATAAGAATATTCCCACGCCTATTGCTACCGTAAGTATCAAAACCATATTGGGAATAGCCGGCACCTGCTCTGACAAAACCTGCAAATCAGGCTCTGCCACTGTTATAAGCACACCCATCACAAGGCTAATCAAAGCAACAGAAATAATATTTTTAGATTTTGATATTCCTACACCGATACCTTCGCCTATAGGAGTCATTGCAATTTCTGCACCAAGCTGAAACATTCCCATTCCGCCTATAAGCATAACAGCACCTACAAAAAACATAACTACAGCGCCTATATCCAAAGGAACAAGGAAAATGCTCAAGGCAAGAACTATAAAAGTTATGGGTAGTACAGCGGAAAGAGATTCCGTTATTTTAGCCCGTAATATATGATTCACAAATGGAACCTCCTTTAATTCATTTACCTTTTCATTATATCATACTCTTCTTATTTTATCAACATCAAAACCTTATTTTTCAAGGTTAAATCGAGTTTTTTTGAAAATCGCCATAAAAACAACAACAAAACAAAGAAAAAACAAGAAAAACACAAAATAACGCTTGACTTTTTCTGTGGTTTTATGTATAATATATAATATAGAATTATAAATAATACTCTATAGGAGGAATACATAATGTTAGTTAATATGAATCATGTGTTAAGACCTGCAAAGCAGAATAAGTATGCTGTCGGTCTTTTCAATGCCGTAAACCTTGAGCTTGCAAGAGGTATTATTGCAGCCGCTGAATGCAGCCGTTCTCCCGTTATCATGGGTACAGCGGAAGTTTTACTTCCCTACGGTCCTTTGGAGGAAGTTTCCTACTACTTAATTCCCATGGCTAAAAAAGCCAATGTTCCCGTTGTTGTTCATCTCGACCACGGTCTCACATACGATACCTGTATAAAGGCGTTAAAGCTCGGCTTTACATCCGTAATGTATGACTGCTCCACCGATACTTACGAAGAAAACGTAAGAAAGGTTAAGGAAATGGCTGACATCGCTCATTCCTACGGTGCAACAATCGAAGGTGAGCTTGGTCACGTTGGTGACAACGAAGGTTCTGCTGAAGGAAGCAGCCATTTAGACGATCCTTCCAAATATTTCACAGATCCCAAGCTTGCAAAGGATTTCGTTGACAAGACAGGTGTTGACGCTCTTGCAATCGCCGTTGGTAATGCTCACGGTGCATACAAGCTCCCCCCCAAGCTTGACTTTGAAAGAATAAGAACTATTGCAAACACAGTTGATGTTCCCCTTGTTCTTCACGGCGGTTCCGGTCTTACAGACAACGACTTCCGTCAGGCTATAAAGGACGGTATCAGCAAGGTTAACATCTTCACCGATATCAACATCGCCGCAGTTAAGGCAGAGTTCAGCAAGTTCACAAGCATGGACAAGGGTATTATCGACCTTATCCCCGCTGCTGTTGAAGCAATCAAGCAGGAAACCTTAAAGAAGATGCAGCTCTTCTCCTCTGACGGAAAGGCTGATATCCAGTCAGGCACTGTTTCTTCAATGAACATCGAAGAACTTACAAGACTTGTTGCAGCAGAAGTTGCAAAATATTTACAGAAATAATTAAAAAACCGCATTCGCTTACGTGATATGCACCCCAAAAGTTAGACACTTTTGGAGGTGCATATTTTTATGGGAAAAAAAGGACAAAGAAGCAAAAAATACTCGCCAGAATTCAAAATATCTGTTATAATGGATATGCGTGAACATCATTTGGGTTATTAT
>JAZRHF010000127.1:0-21161 GCA_045644565.1 Clostridia bacterium
GTGTATGGGGAAGATCATATAATTGACATTATTACTCACGAAAATCCTATTATTAAGAAAATATCAAAATAATTTTTCGATCCTAACCTGACACGAACTAGAACCAAAAAGCTTTGCATCTAAACCTTATGTGTCGCAATAATTATTACAAAAAAAAGGGGGAATTTTTATGAAAAGAGTATTAGCTTTAATCATTACTTTGATAATGGTTTGCTCGCTTTTCGTAACAGCCAATGCATCGGAGGAGAAAATTTATTATCCCTCCGATATCAAAAATGCAAGTGGTGAGGTGAGCATTGGTGCTACCGAAATCAAAAACTGGCATATGCAAAAGTTTGTGGTTATTGAGGATGTTGATATGACCGGTATCAACTCTGTGTCTGTAACAGGCTCTGCCAAAATGCTCAGCAGCAGAAACGGCGAGGCTTATTGCTTCCGACTTGACAGCGAAAAAGGAGAAATCCTTGGCTGGGTTTTGATGGACGAGGCAGGCGTTGAAAAGAAATATGCAAATAACCTTGAATATACGGTATCGGGCATTCACGATATATATGTGGTTGCAAACTTTGACACCGACGGATACACAAGTGTTAAAAGCATCGGTTTTTCCCCTGAAGTCATAAAAACAGAAGAGTATATACCCGTACCCGACAGCGCCATAATTGACAACTATCACGACACCTGGGTTTTAACTGACGATCAGGGAAATATTGCCGCAGACTATGAAGAAGCAGGCGCACCGACGGGAGAAGATAAATTCATCGGTATGTTTTACTGGAACTGGCACACTAGGGCGATAACCAAAAAGGCTTTTATTCCCTGGAAAATCGTTGATCAGTACCCTGAAGCAAAATATGATTTTAATCATTTCGCCTGGGAGTCGGATGCAAGATTTTCCTGGGACGAGCCTCTTTACGGCCACTATGATAACACCGACTACTGGGTATATCGCCGTCAGGCAGTTTTAATGGCAAATGCGGATGTTGACGTGGTATTTTTCGACTATACGAACGGACACAATTCCATGCACGAAGGGCTTAATGTTCAACTTGAGGCATGGCGTGACGCAAGAGAATCGGGCATTGATGCACCGAAAATAAGCGCTCTTTGTTCGTGGAAGGAAAATAAGGCAAACTCCGTTAAGTTTTTATACTTAAACGTGTTCCGTGACGGAAAGTATTCTGACCTCTGGTTCTATTGGGACGGAAAGCCACTTCTTATGTCGGGAGCATACAGAGGAAACGAACGCTATCACGATAATTCCGACAAGGAATATAACGCTTTTTTAGACGAAATGTATGACTTTTTCACCTTCCGTACAAGCGGAGGAAGAAGCGGACAGACAGCGGAAGACCAGTTTATATGGCTCGAATGCTATCCTCAGCACCGCTTCGGAAGTTATGAAGACGGAAGAACCGAATTTATGTCACTCGGTCTTGCAATAAACGAATCCTACGTTTGGGGACCTTCCATAACAGGCGTTTTCTCCGATGAATACACCAAGGGCAGAAGCTACACCGAAGCCTTCGGTGAGGACTGGAGAGAGGGAAGCTACAGAGAAAATTACTTCTTCCACGAGCAGGCATCCCGTGTGCTTGACGAAAATCCTGCCTTCGTCTTCGTTGACGGATGGAATGAGTGGACAGCAGGCAGACAGGGACTTTATTCCGGCGTGGAAAACTGCTTCGTTGATACTTACGACTATGAAGGAAGCCGTGATATTGAGCCTGCAAGAGGACCTTTGGGAGACGATTCTTACAATGCCTTTGTTGACTTCTCCAGAAAGTACAGAGGCGTTCGACCTGCACCCCTTGCAAGCGAGGAAAAGACTATAAACATAAATGGCGATACAGCAGAGTGGGATAGCGTTGAACCTTTATTTATAAATGACTTCGATGATTATGAAAGAGATTCCTACGGCTATTGTGATCCTGAAACAAAGCAGAAATATCACTACACCACAAAGGTTATAAATTCAATTTCAAGAGCAAAGGTTTCAAGAGATTCGGAAAATTATTATTTCTATGTAAAAACCACCCGTGACATAATAATGAGTGATTCAAACTGGCTTTCCGTATACATAAACACCGACAGAAACTTTGCAACAGGCTTTAAGGGATACGACTTTGTAATAAACAGAAAAGCCCCCGGCTCGGTTGAAAAAATTGCCGACGGCGTATGGAGTTTTTCAGATGCAGGAACGGCAGAATATGCGGTTTCGGGCGATGTATTGCAGATTAAAGTTTCGAGAAGCTTAATCGGAGAAACAGGCGTAACCGACTTTGAATTTAAGATTGTTGACGGCTTTGATCCTGCAGGGGACATACTTTCTTTTTACACCGAGGGAAGTGTTGCACCTATGGGCAGATTCAATTATCTCTATACAGAAATTCCTCAGACAACCACAACAGCGGCAGAGAGAGATGCTCTTTACGGAACAACAATATTCAAAAAGGATTCCAACCGTATGATGGTTTCGGGCGGTAAAATGTATGTATATCAGCCTGACACAAGAATTACAACAGTTTCCGAAAACGGAACACTTTACGTTCCCGTAAACGCCCTTGAGGATGTGCTGGGCTACGGCGAATCCAAGTTCTGGTATGACAGCTATGAAAATATATTACACCTTGAAAATCACGACCTTGATGCAAACGACGAGATTTCGGATTATGTGTGGACATACACTGTGCTCGGTACAAACGAGGCAAGAGTAAATGGAGAACTTAAGGCAATTTCAAACCCCGTAAAGGTTATAAACGGTGTTATCATGGTTCCCGTAACATATCTTGCCGAGTGCTTCGGACTGGATGTGTATGATTCGGGAGACGGATATATTTCCGTTGGCAGATACGGCGTACCGAAGGATGCCGTAGATAAAGTGAAAGGACTTATATAAGGGGGGCGTCAGAAAATGAAAAAAATAATTAATTTAATACTTATAGTAACTCTCCTTTTATCCTGCTTTTCGGTTTTAAGCTTTGCAGAGGATGAATATTACACACCCGAAGCAACTTGGAAATATACCGCAAACAGCGAATGGAGCGCAAATAAAATCGGACTGGCGTTTGACGGTAATGTAAATACCTACTGGCACTCAAATTATGTAGCAGAAGGAACAACTATTACAAGTCAGGATAAGCCTCCTTTTGAAATAACCGTAACATTCCCCGAAGCAATTTCAATATCAGGTTTTGCGTATACTCCGAGACCCGCAGGAATGTCCGATGCAGGCTGTGTACTTGGGTATAAATTACTTGTTTCGGAAAATGATGCAGATGAGCCTGTTTTGGTAGCAGAAGGTAATTTTGCACACGACAGAGAGGTAAAAAAAGTAAAGCTTGCCGGTAACATCAAAGCAAAAAAAGTAGTATTCATCATAACATCTGCAGTCAGAAACTACGGTACAATATCAGAACTTAACTTTATGAAGTCGGACTCCTCACTTAAAGAAATTACGGCAGCAAGTGCGGCAATCGGAAAAGCGGAAACCGTAAATAAGGAAGGCTCCGAATCAACCGCTGCATCCGGTTGGAAAATTACCGCAAGCAGTGAATGGAGTGCTAACAAAATCGAAAAGGCTTTTGATGGAGATGTTAAGACCTACTGGCACTCAAATTATGTGGCGGAAGGAAGCAACATTGTAAGTTCCGATAAGGCACCTTATCAGATAACGATAGTGATGCCTGAAAGTGAAACGATATCAGGTTTTACTTACACACCCAGACCTGCCGGAATGTCCGAATCGGGAAGAGCACTTGCCTATAAATTATACATAGCCGAAAAAGAGACGGACGAGCCTTTGCTTGTAATGGAAGGGGATTTTGAAAATAATCCCGATCCGAAAACCGTTAAATTCCCCTGCAATGTAAAGGTTGGAAAGGTTGTATTTGAAATCTTTTCAGCTGTAAGAGGCTTTGGTACTATGTCTGAATTTGATTTCCTTTATCAGAAACCCGATTATGAAACTGTTGCGGTATCAGACTTCTTAAGCTACAAGGAAGATAATCTTTATTATGCTATGCCGAAAGACGGAATGACGGCTCATTCTGATTCCGTGTGGGATGATACTCATAAAGCTAATGTGGTTCTTGACGGAAATGATGCTACCTTCTGGCACGAAAATCCCGGAGATAAGGCACCTATATATCTTGATATAGATTTGGGTGCGGAATACGAAATTTTGGGATTTTCATATTTCCCGAGAAAAGAGCCTGAAAACAAGGGACAGTGGAAAAAATATAATGTATATACATCCCTTGACGGAAAAGATTTTACACTCGAACTTGAAGAAGCGGAAATGGATGTTGAATTTAAAGAGGTTGTGGAACTCTTTATGGCTCCGATTAAATGCCGTTATGTGAGATTTGAAGTCCTTGATTTCAACTATCATTGTGCCTGTGCAGAGCTTGAGTTCTTTGAGACAGCGACACAGAAAAAAGCAAGGGAAGAAGCTTCTTACGGAAAGTATGTGATGCAGATAGATAACCCTGTTATGAAGGTCACAAAAGGAACTGAAGCGGAAAAAGAAGTGGTGATGGACGTTGCGCCTTACCTTGATAACGGAACCACAATGATTCCTCTTCGCGGTCTTTTAACCGAAATGGGTGCTGAAATTGCCTGGGACGGAGATAGTCAGAGTATATTTGTAGAGCATCCCAAGGCGAAGGTTGAACTTCAGATAATGAATCCGAGGGTATTTGTGACAACAGGAGGCTACGGAAGGGTGAGATATACCCTTAAAGGCTCTGCTCCGAAGATTAAAGATTCAAGAACGTTCATTCCGATAAGATTTGTATCCGAAAATCTTGGCTATACGGTTACCTGGGACGGAGAAACAAAAACAATTACTGTTGAAACGTCAAAAGCGACAGATTCATTTGATGTGAATAACTAAAAAAAGCGGTTACGAAACATTTCGTAACCGCTTTTTCAATATAAAGGTAAAAATTTATAATTTATTAACCAAAAATATACAATAATTCTTTGACATCGGGATTAATTTGTGATACAATGATATAATACAATGCGTATAATATTTAAAAATACAGGAGATTTGTTGTGAAAAATAATTTTTTTGCATATATTTTGAGAATGCTGGCGTTTTATGCATTAATAGCGTTGCTTCCGATTGAGTTCACAATGATAATAGGTGCGTCGCTTTTTGCAGTTGCTGCCTTGGCTTCTTCTGTCACAAGCCTTTTGGTTATGACAGTTATCGGAGTTATAATTTTTTCCATGTTTTCTACGGACTTTATATCGGGTCTTTTAACAGTGTTGGCTTTTGTAATACCCGGGTGTTTACAAGGTATTATGATACGCGGGAGAAAGAGCTTAAGCGGAATACTTGCCGTTACCACAATAGCAAGAGGAGGACTTTTGCTTTTAGCTTATGACAGAATGGCAGACATGGAGAATCAAACCATAAAAGATATGATCTTAGGTGAAACGCCTGAATATCTTTTGGAAAAGTTAAGCAAAGAAGGCTACGGCGAAGAAGTTATTGAAATGTTTTCTTCCGGATTGGAAGTTGTCGGAAATATGATTCCTTCGGCAATTGTGATTTCCGCCCTTTCGTTTGCTTTCTTATCTCTGGCTTTCACGAAGCTTTATACAAGGCGAACACCTTTGCTTTTCGCAGGAATGAGAAAGTTTTCTGATATAAAAGCGGATGTGTCATTGACTCTTGCTTCGATGCTTATTATAGCAGCGCTGTTCTTTGTTGATGCTGAGTTTAAAATAGTTTTAGTTAACTGTTTATATGTTTTATATTGTATATTTACCGTTACAGGCTTTGCTTTTGCGTACAGGGTGTTAAAAAAAGCATTAAAGAGCAGAGGTGCTGCATTTGCCATCAGCTGTGTGATAGGAATCTTTTCATTTGGATTGCTTATGCCTGTAATGGGAATTGTAGGTTCTTTTGTTAAAACTGATTTTGATAAAATCGAAATCGATAATGATTCAGAAAACGAAAATCGAAAGGATGATTAAATATGAAGGTTGTATTGCTTAAAGATGTAAAAGCTCAGGGTAAAAAGGGTGACATTATAAATGTCAGCGACGGATATGCCAGAAACTTCCTTCTTCCGAAGGGTTTGGCTGTTGAAGCAACATCAAATGCTCTTAACGACTTAAAAGGACAGAAGGAATCTGAAGCATACAGAAAGGAAACCGAAATTGCAAATGCAAAGGAACTTGCAGAAAAGATATCAGGTGTTACGGTTAAACTTTCTGCAAAGGCAGGAGATAACGGTAAATTGTTTGGTTCAATTACCGCAGCTGATGTGGCTGAAGGACTTAAAATGCAGCACCATGTTGTGATTGACAAAAAGAAATTTACACTTCCCGACGGAATCAAGCATACCGGGATTACGGAAGTTGAAATTAAAATTTATCCTCAGATTTCTGCAAAGATCAAGGTTGATGTTGAGGGAACAAACTAATTGATTGAAAGAGGTGAGTGCCGTGGAGGCAAGACAAGCCCCTTATAATATGGGAGCCGAGCAGGCGGTACTTGGATGTATGCTTACAAATGCAAGTGCCTTATCCGAAGTTTTTTCTTCGGTAAAAATCGAAGATTTCTACACTGAGGCACACAGGCTTGTGTTTGAAGCTGCGAAAATGCTTTTTGATACAGGTAAGCCTGTAGACTTAATAACAGTAACCGAAGCACTTGGTTCAAAGGTTGAAATGGCAGGTGGACTTAATTATCTTTCAAAACTTGCCATGTCCATTGTTACAACTCAGAATTTATCTCAGTATCTGAAAATAGTTAAAGATTCTTCAAGTGTAAGAAGACTTATAGAAGCGGCAACGGAAATTGCAGAAATGGGTTATCTTAACGAGGAAGATGCTGAAGTTATTTTAGACAGAGCTGAGCAAAAAGTTTTTGCTATTGCTGAAAACAGAAGCAATATGGGATTTTCCCACATAAGGGATATTCTTATAAACTCAATAGAAAATGTTGAAAAGCTTCGTGAAGCCGGTGGCAAAATCGCAGGTGTTCCTACGGGATTTATAGATCTTGACAATATGCTTGCGGGTCTTCAAAAGTCAGATTTGATACTGGTTGCAGCACGTCCCGCTATGGGTAAAACTGCTTTCACTTTGAACATAGCACAGCATATTGCGATAAATTCCAAAGTGCCTGTTGCAGTGTTTAACCTTGAAATGAGTAAGGAACAGATTGTAAACCGTATGATTTGCTCCGAAGCTTTGGTTGAGAACAGTAAATTCAGAGTTGGCGACTTAAACGCGGAAGACTGCGCGAGACTTGCGCAGGCAATCGGTACACTTTCTTCTGCTCCGATTTATATTGATGACACTGCAGGTATCGGAATAAGCGAAATTCGTGCAAAGTGTCGTCGTTTAGCACAATCTGAAAAAGGTCTAGGTCTTATCATAATCGACCATATTCAGCTTATGCAGGCAGGTCAGAGATCAGACAGCCGTCAGCAGGAAATTTCCGAAATTTCACGTTCTCTTAAGATTTTGGCTAAGGAGCTTAACGTACCAGTTATTGCTCTTTCTCAGCTTTCACGTGCAGTTGAATCCCGTCAGGATAAGCGCCCCATGCTTTCAGACCTTAGAGAATCAGGAGCGATAGAGCAGGACGCCGATATCGTTATGTTTCTGTACAGAGATTCTTACTACAATCCCGAAAGCGAAAAACATAACGTGGCAGAGTGTATTATAGCTAAACACAGAAACGGTGAAACAGGAAAAATTGAGCTTGTTTACAGAGGAGAATTTGTTAGATTTGAAAACATGTACAAAGGATAATGAATTGATCCGTAAAGTAAAAGAAAATATTTTGAAGAACAACTTGCTCGAAAAAGGAGACACGGTGATTTGCGCCCTTTCGGGAGGAGCGGATTCTGTTTGTCTTCTTCATGTGCTGGAAAGCCTTAAGGATGAGATTGGATTTTCTCTTAAAGCGGCTCACTTAAACCATGGCATAAGAGGTGAGGAAGCAAAAAGAGATGAGAAATTTTCAGAAAAGCTTTGTAAAACTCTCGGCGTGAAGTGTTTTATAAGGCACAGAGATATTCCGGCTCTTTCAGGCGGAAAAAACATGGAACTTTTCGGAAGAGAAGAGAGATATAAGTTTTTTTCAGAACTTTCTGCTGAATATAAAAGTGGGAAAATTGCTGTTGCTCACAATAAAAATGATGTGGCGGAAACACTGGTAATGCGTCTTATACGGGGCAGCTCGGTTTTTGGGCTTAAAGGGATTCCTGTTAAGAACAAAAATATTATAAGACCTCTTTTATCTGTTTCTAGAAGTGAAATAGAAGCCTATCTTGAAGAAAACGGTATTCCTTTTGTGACCGACAGTACAAATCTTTCGGATGATTATACAAGAAACAGAATAAGACACAATATTCTTCCGGAGATGGCGTTGATAAATGAAGGGTACTTAAATTCTGTTGTGAATACGGCAAACAGAATGGAAAAAACAGCGGATTTTATTTCTGCTTCAGCAAAAGAAAATTACGGAGAAATAACCGGTACTCTGGATATAGAAAAAGTTTCAAAGTTGCATGAGGTGCTTAAGGATTATATAATCACAGAAAGTGCTTATAAAGCGGGAGTAAAGGAACTTTCAGAAAAGAATATTACAGAGATTTCGGAGCTTTTTGATTCGGCTTCCGGAAAAAAAGCGGATCTTCCGGGCGGATTTTATGCGGTTAAAATTTATTCTTCCGTAAAGTTTTTGAAAAAAGAAGCTACAACTGATTATTCCGTTGAACTTAATGTTGGTAAAACTTATATTGAAGAGGCAGGGTATACAATATTAATTGAAGAAAGCGAAAAGGGAATAGATAAAGAAAAAATATCATTCCCATTGTACGCACGACCACGAAAAAGCGGAGACTTTATTGAAATTTCGGGCACGAACGGTAAAAAGAAGATCAAAAATCTTTTCATTGACGAAAAATTGCCTTTAGATAAAAGGAATTTATATCCGCTTATTTGTTCAGGAGAAGATATAGTGTTTGCTCTCGGCAGATGCGGAAAAAAATATATAACTGATGAAAAAAGCAAATGTGCATATACTATTAAAATAATCGAAGGAGAATGTTAAAATGTTAAAAGACATTGATAAGGTTTTAATCTCTGAGGAAGAACTTGATAAAAAAACAAGCGAGCTGGCAAAAGCTATTTCTGAAGATTTTGCAGGAAAAGAGCTTATTATGATCGGCATATTAAAAGGCGGAGTTGTTTTTGCATCAGATCTCATAAAGAAGATTAACATACCTATGGAAATTGAGTTTATGGCGGTTTCCAGCTATGGTAAGGAAAGTGAAACTTCCGGAGTTGTTACTTTGAAAAAGGACGTTGATACAACTCTTGAAGGCAAAAATGTAATAGTTGTTGAAGATATAGTAGACAGCGGTTACACTATGAAGTATTTAAGAAAACTTCTTCTTGACAGACATGCTGAAAGTGTTAAGATTTGCACTCTTTTAAGCAAACCCTCAAGAAGAAAGGTTGAAATTGACTTAGATTATGTGGGTTTTGAAGTTCCCGACGAGTTTGTTGTGGGATACGGTTTGGATTTTGACGAGAAATACAGAAATCTTCCTTTCGTAGGAGTATTAAAGAGAGAAGTTTACAGTAAATAAGAGGAGGTATTCTTTTGAAGAAAAAGTTTACAGGCTTGGGGTTCACAATTTTTTTAATTATTGCCATGACCTTTTTGTGGACATTTATTGACAACCAGGCTCCTGAAAAAGAAATAGTTTATTCCGACTTAATCAGTGATATTAAAACTGAAAAAATAGCAAGAATCGAAATCGGAGAAACAAGGGCAGAAGCCACTTATAAAGAAAAAGATGAAAACGGCAAGGATGTTGTAGTTATATACGAAATACCGTCCAAAGAACTTTTGTATGCACAGGTAAGTGAATCCTTAGACAGTCAGATTGAAGAAGGAAAGCTTGTTGTAACATATAAAGAAGAGTCTTCGGTATTTGCTTGGATATCTCTTTTATCGCCTTTCTTTATAATAATTATTATCGGTATAATCTGGAGCGCTATGTTAAAAGGCGGTTCCGGCGGCGGAGCAATGAACTTCGGGAAAATAAAAGCGAAATCCATTTCTCCCGACGGAAAGAAAGTTACTTTTGCAGATGTTGCCGGAGTAGATGAAGAGAAAGAAGAACTTACAGAAATTGTTGAGTTTTTGAAAAATCCTAAAAAATACACAGAACTTGGAGCAAGAATACCTAAAGGTGTTCTTTTGGTGGGCCCTCCGGGAACAGGTAAAACACTTCTTGCAAAAGCCGTTGCGGGAGAAGCTAATGCACCTTTCTTCAGTATAAGCGGATCTGACTTTGTAGAGATGTTTGTCGGTGTTGGTGCTTCAAGAGTAAGAGACTTGTTTGAACAGGCTAAAAAGCATCAGCCTTCTATTATTTTCATTGACGAAATCGACGCTGTGGGAAGACATCGTGGTGCCGGTCTCGGCGGAGGACATGACGAAAGAGAGCAGACCCTTAATCAGCTTTTGGTTGAAATGGATGGTTTCGGAATAAATGAAGGAACCATTGTTCTCGCGGCTACAAACCGTGCTGATATTTTGGATCCTGCATTAATGCGTCCCGGCAGATTTGATCGTCAGGTTTATGTTGGCTATCCAGATAAGAAAGGCAGACTTGAAATATTAAAGGTTCACGCTAAAAATAAACCTTTAGGTCCTGATGTGGATCTTTCTGTTGTTGCAAAGACCACCTATGGATTTACCGGTGCAGACCTTGAAAACCTTCTTAATGAAGCTGCACTTTTGGCTGCAAGGGAAAACAGCGGTGAAATTAAACAGGCACATCTTGACGATGCTATGCTCAAGGTTGTTATGGGACCTGAAAAGAAGTCCAAGGAAATGCAGGAAAAGGATAAAAAGCAGACGGCTTACCACGAAGCAGGACACGCGATTATGGCAAAATGCCTTGAAACACAAGATAAGGTTCATCAGGTGTCCATTATTCCCAGAGGCAGAGCAGGCGGCTTTACAATGTCTCTTCCGGACCACGATAAGGCATATATTTCCAAAAAGGAAATGTTTGAAGATATTGTTAGCCTGATGGGTGGCCGTGTAGCGGAAGAGATGATTTTCGGAGAGATAAATACAGGAGCTTCCAGTGACATAGAAAGAGCAACAAAGGTTGCTACCAATATGGTTACAAAATATGGTATGAGTGAAAAGTTGGGTTCCCGTACATTTGGCTCAAATGGCGAAGTGTTTATCGGACGTGACTATGGACATACACAGGAATACTCCGACGCAACTGCGGCTTTAATTGATTCCGAAGTAAACAGGATTATAACCGAAGCTTACGAGGAATGCAGAAAGCTTATGGAGGAGAATAAGGATAAACTTCATATTGTAGCAGAAGCGTTAATTGAGAAAGAAGTGTTGACCGGTGCGGAATTTGAAGCAGTGTATGAGGGAACGGAAGATACTTCATCAAGCGAGAATGAATCTCAAGAAAGTGCAGATACCCAAGAATAATAAAAATAGGATGTTATTTCTATGATATTAAAAAGTATTACAATGCAGGGATTTAAATCCTTTGCAGATAAAACCACAATTGAATTGGACGGAAATGTTTGTGCCATTGTCGGACCTAACGGAAGCGGTAAAAGTAATATTTCTGATGCTATACTCTGGGTTTTGGGAGAACAAAGTGCCAAAACCCTCAGAGGAAGTAAGATGGAAGATGTTATTTTTACAGGAACTCCGAAAAGAAAGCCCAGCGGCTTTGCGGAAGTTACGCTTACTTTAGATAACTCTGAGCGTTTGCTTCCTGTTGAATATGCAGAGGTGGCGTTTACCAGACGTGTGTACAGAAGCGGTGAAGGCGAATATTTCATAAATAAAACTCCGTGCCGTCTTAAGGATATCCATGAGATGCTTATGGATACAGGTATGGGACGTGATGGATACAGCATTATAGGTCAGGGTAAAATCGACCAGATTCTTTATGCAAACCCCGATGACAGACGTTCTATGTTTGAAGAGGCATCGGGTATTTCAAAGTATAAATATCGTAAGGCGGAAGCTACAAGAAAGCTGGAAAGAACCAACGATAATCTCATAAGAATTATGGATATTGTCGCTGAGCTCGAAACCCAGATCGGACCTTTGAAAGAACAATCTGAAAAAGCACAGAAGTTTTTGGTTTTATCTGAAGAACTGAAAGAACTCGAAGTAACTGCGTTTGTAAACTCTATAGAGAAAAACAAAGCGGCATATGATAAGGCAAAGGTTAATTTTGACGACATAGAGAAGAGCTTTAACGAAGCAAAAGCTGAGTCTGATGCCAATGAAAAGGCAATTGAAGCTTATTACGAAGAGAAAAAACTTTTTGACTCAAGCCTTGAAGAAATTAAAAACAGGGCATCTGAAATCTTAATGGAAGTAACCAGAAGAGAATCGGAAATTGTACTTAAGAAAAGTTCTATAGAAAACATTAACGAAAACATCAAGAGATTAAATGATGAAATTACTGCACTACGTGAACAAAACGAGGCAGGAAGCGTTGAAAAAGCAGAGGAAGAGGTTTACAAGGCTAAGGCAAGAAAAGATTCTTTAATGAGAGAATTGAATGAACTTCCGATTATCCCTTTACGAGAAGAGGTTGATAAGTTAACTGCGGAAACTGCAAAGAAAGCGTCTGAAATCGATATTCTTTCTGTGCAGATAGAGGGAAGAATAGGAAGACTTGAATCTTTTGATGTAATAGCTGACGAACAGAGTAAGCGTCTTAACAGCCTTGCTGCAGAAGAATCCGAACTTTCTGAGGAAGTGGAAACACATAAAAAAGAACTTCTACTTTTAGAAAAAACTAAAGCGGAAAAAGAAGAAAAAAGCAGAGAGTATGACGCTGAAAAAAAGAACATGAACGATGAGTTCGTGAAAATAAATACAGCAAACGAAGAACTGAAAAGTGAATACAATAAAGAAAGCTCTGAACTTCAGGAAAGACTTTCACGACTTCGCTTTTTAGAAGAACTTGAAAGAGACATGGATGGATATTCCGGTGCAGTTAAGAGTATTGTTGAAAACAAGAACTTAAAGGGCATCAGAGGTGTACTTTCGGAACTTATACATGTTGAAGCAAAATATATCCCGGCAATCGAAGCATCACTCGGCGGTTCAATGCAGAATATTGTTACGGTGACTGATAAAGATTCACGGGAAGCTATCGATTATCTTAAATCCAAAGGAAAGGGCAGAGCTACTTTCTTGCCCCTTAATATAATAAAAGAACGCAGCCTGGAAAAAATGAGCCATCCTGGATTTTTGGGAGCGGTTTCTGATTTTGTATCTTGTGATGCGGATATTCGTCCTGCGGTACTTAATCTTTTGGGTAATGTTGCCCTTTGTGATACTTTTGATAATGCTATCGGCTTATATAAAAAGCAGAATGGTAAAGTAAAGATAGTTACTCTTTCCGGCGAATACATAAATTCGGGCGGTGCAGTAACCGGCGGCAGCATGAGTAAAATCAGAGGTTTGCTTTCCAGAAAGCAGGAAATAGCCACATTGGAAGTAAGCTATGCCGAACAGAAAGAAAAAGTTAGAGAAATTGAATCGGGCATAGAGAAAAACGATAAATTAATAGACAGGATGAGGAAATCCGCATCGGAGCTTACGGAAAATATAGAAAAAAACAAAGAAGCCCTTTCGGATGTATCATCTAAAGTTGAAGTAAAGAAAAACATTCTTGAAAAGGAAGAAGAAAGACTTTCTGAATTAAGAGAAGCAAAGAGCGAGCTTGTTTACGGTCTTGAAAATCGTGACAAGGCAAAGGAAGAACTTAAACAGTCTATTACCGATGCTGAAAATCAGCTTGCGAAAGAAAGAGAAAATCTTAAGGCAGTAAGCGAAAAGCTCGAACATAAAAAAGCGGAACTTGAAGCTCTTAACCAGGCGAGAATAGATAAAACCATGGAAATCAACAATGCATCAAAAGACATAGAAATGTACTTTAATGCACTGGAAGCTGCGAGAAACGGAGCTGATTCAAGAAGAGAGCTTTCGGAAGCAAAGGCTTTGGAAATAGCAAGACTTGAAGGTGAAGTTAACAGAATAAATAAAGAAATAGAACTTGTTCACCTTAGCATCGAAGATCTTAGGAAGTCTCACAAAGAGAAAATGGCTGAACTCGAAACCAAGAAGGATGAGTTTTCAAAACGTGATGAAAACACATCAAAACTTCGAGAAAGCAACAAGGAAATTCAAGAGAAGGTTATCGCGCTTGCTCAGGAAATGACAAAGCTTTCAGGAAAAATAGAAGCTTTGGAGCATGCTGTGGAAGAAGAAATAGGTAAGCTTTGGGAAGAATATGAACTTACCTTCTCGGAAGCACTCAAGGAACGTGATTCCAAAGGGACAAAAACAGGTTCAGCATCGCTTATCAATAAGCTTAAAAAAGACATAAAAGAGCTTGGAACAATTAACGTAGCGGCTATCGAAGACTATAAGAATGTATCCGAAAGATACGAATTTTTATCAGGTCAGAAAAATGATATGCTCGAGACAAAGGATAATCTTGAGAAAATCATTGAAGATATGCAGAAGATAATGTCTGTTCAGTTCACAGAGCAGTTCGAAAAAATCAATGAAGATTTTAAGAAAACCTATGTTGCATTGACAGGCGGAGGAACGGCAAATATTTCTCTTTCCGATCCTTCTGATGTGCTTGAAAGCGGAATTGACATTGAACTCCAGCCTCCCGGAAAGAAACTCCAGAACATTATGCTTTTGTCCGGTGGCGAAAAGGCTATTGCGGCTATTGCACTTTTCTTTGCGATGCTTTCGGTTCGTCCTACGCCATTCTGCGTACTTGACGAGATTGAAGCGGCTCTCGATGAAAGCAATGTTCAAAGATTTGCTTCTTTCTTAAGAAACTATGCTAAAACACAGTTTTTGGTTATTACACACAGAAGAGGAACTATGGAGTCGGCGGATATGCTTTACGGTGTAACGATGCAGGAAAAGGGCGTAACAAAGCTTCTTAGCCTTAAACTCAGCGAAGTTGACCAATCTTAATTTAATGGAGAATTTATATGGGATTTTTTGATAAACTTAAAGAAGGTCTCGGCAAAACAAGAAACGCCTTAAAAGGCGCTGTCGATAATGTTTTTGTTGCATTCAGCAAAATTGATGATGATTTATATGACGAGCTTGAGGAAGCCTTAATTCTTGCAGATCTTGGCGGAGAAACTGCCATGGAAATCGTTGATGAATTAAGAGAAAGAGTTAAGTCCAAGCATATCAATGATACCGAAGAGGCAAAACAGGAATTATATGTTTTGATAGGCGAAATCCTTTCCGGCGATTCAAGCGTTGATTTATCCGGTAAGCCGTCTGTAATCATGGTTATAGGTGTAAATGGAGTCGGAAAAACTACTTCCATCGGAAAAATCACATCTGTACTTAAAAAAGAAGGTAAGGACGTGATTTTGGCAGCAGCAGACACGTTCAGAGCAGCTGCTATTGATCAGCTCGGAATATGGGCGGAAAGAAATGATGTACAAATGATTCGCCATGAGGAAGGCTCTGATCCGGCATCGGTTGTGTTTGACGCATGCAGAGCAGCAAAAAGCCGTAATGCTGATGTATTGATCTGTGATACTGCGGGCAGACTTCATAATAAGAAGAATCTTATGGATGAGCTTCAGAAAATTTACAGAGTGATAGGAAGAGAACTTCCTGATTCGAGTCTTGAAGTTTTGCTTGTTTTGGACGCAACTACCGGACAAAATGCTGTTAATCAGGCAGAAATGTTTAAAGAGACAGCGGATATTACAGGTATAGTTTTAACAAAACTGGACGGAACCGCCAAAGGTGGTATAGTAATCAATATCAAGAAAAAACTTGATATTCCCGTAAAGTTTGTAGGAGTAGGAGAGGGAATTGACGATTTACAGGTGTTTGATCCTGAAAGCTTTGCAAAGGCCCTGTTTGAATAATCAAAACACCCTCGGGAACAAAAGTTCTTGAGGGTGTTTCCGAAATAAGAAAGGATTTCAATATGAAAAAAACGAGGAATATTTTAATATCTGTATTGATAATTATTGCACTTTTTATATTAATCGGGAATTTATACGGAAATATAATTGAGTATAACGAAATAGGGTATACTTCGGCTTATTTTACCGATTTAACCGCTAAAGCAGGTGTTTATGTTGCGACTTTTGCCGTAATATTAATTTTACTTTACGTAAATCTCTTTTTCGTGAAAAAATGCTTAAAAGCAACAAATGAGCATTTTAAAATGGAAGATGACAAAGTTAAAATTAATATTTTTACGCTTATTGCGGCTGTTTTGTGTGCAGTGGTAATCGGTAATATAAACTATGAAACTGTACTTCTTTTTATCAACAAAACTCCCTTTGGGGATGTTGATGCGGTTTTCGGCAAAGATATTTCTTTTTATATGTTTGAACTGCCTTTTTATAAACTTATTTCAGACATACTTTCCATAGCATTTTTGGCAGGCGGATTGTATTCGGTATTACTGTATTATATATATTCTTTGAAGGAAGATATTTCTGAGATCAAAGAAAAAGAAGGCATAATTTCGCATTTAATCATATCCGGAGTACTGTTTGTTTGCGTAAAGGCGTTTTCAATCTATTTAAAAGGTTTTGAAATTCTTTTCGGAAACTTTACATCTGACCTCACGGGAGCAGGAATGACCGCAGTTGTTTTTAAGAAGTTTTTCTATAACATTGCACCTTTTCTTGTAATAGTTTTTTCGGTTTTGCTCTTGGTTTTCCTGTTGAAACGCAGAAAAAAGCCTTTTATAATAACACTTTTAACTCTGCCGATTTTCCTTGGTATTTTCATGGTTTCCACCTGGGTTTTCCAAAGCTTGTATGTAAGCCCCAGAGAAGTTACCGTGGAAGCTCCTTTTATAGAAAGGAATATTGAAGCGACAAAAAAAGCTTACGGAATAGATCAGATAGATGAGAAGATTTTCAATATAGAATATAATCTTACAGCTGAAGATGTTGAAGAAAACGCTTTTACTGTTGACAACATACGTATAACAGACAACAATGCGACTTTAACTGTTGCAAATGCGCTTCAGGCTACAAGGGGATATTACAGTTTTGGAGATGTGGATATTCTTCCGTATGAAATAAACGGGGAGAAAAGAGGATTAAGTACTGCTGTGCGTGAACTGGATATATCCAAGCTCGACGAAACAAGCAGAAGCTATATAAATACAAAAATGAGATATACTCACGGCTATGGAATTGTTATGAGCCATATTAATTCCGTTACACCCGAAGGGCAGCCTGATTATATAATACAGGATGTTCCGCTTAATATCTCGGATGAAGCACCCGCTATAAAAGTGCCTCAGATTTATTACGGAGAATATACGAACGATTATTCTATTGTAGGGACTAGTTATAACGAGCTTGACTATATGCAGGATGGAGAAACCATCGAAACAAGCTATGAAGGTAAAGGTGGAGTGAAACTTTCGTTATTAAACAAAGCTTATTATTCTGCTCAGAAAAAAGACTGGATGATGCTTGTTTCGGGCTATATTAATTCAGACAGTAAAATTCTCGTTAACAGAAATGTTGTTGAAAGAGCAAGGAAAATTGCACCTTACCTTTATTATGATTCAGATCCTTATGTGGTTGTTAACGATGAAGGCCGTTTGGTATGGATTATTGATGCGTACACTCTTTCCGACAAATATCCTTACAGCCAGAAGTATTTGAATATAAACTATATCAGAAACAGCGTAAAAGTTACTGTTGACGCTTACGACGGAACTGTTAATTTTTATATCACCGACGAAAATGATCCTGTTGCGGCAACATATAAAAGTATTTACCCTGATGTCTACAGGACTGATTTCCCCTCTGATTTGGCAAAACATATACGTTATCCTGAATTCTTGTTCAAAATCCAAATGGAAATGTACGAAAGCTATCATGTAACCGACCCGGAAACATTTTACAGCAAGAGTGATATTTGGCTTACTGCAAAAGAAAAATACAATAATTCTCAGGAAAAAGATGTGGAGCCATATTATAACATCATGAAGCTTACCGAAGATGGTGAATCGGATATGGTTTTAATGCTTCCTTTTATTCCGAAGGCAAAGCAAAACTTAATAGCCTGGGTAGGCGTGTCTTCCAATTATGAAACCTATGGTGATATGGTGGTTTACAAGTTTCCGGAAGGCTCACCTGTAAACGGAACATTGCAGATTGAAAACCTTATATCATCAGACCCTGAAATTTCAAAACAAATTTCTCTTTGGGATCAGGGAGATTCAAATGTTATGAAAGGAAATCTTCTGGTTATTCCTATTGAAAATTCTATTATTTATGTAGAACCTTTGTATATTACCAGCGGAACGGATTCATCTATTCCTCAGGTTAAGCGAATACTGATGGCCTATGGTGATAAGGTTGTGATGGGAGAAAACTTAAAGCAGGCTTTTTCTATGCTTTTCGGAGAAGCTGCTGTTGTAGAGTCTGAAGATTTGAATTCCGATACGGAAAGCTCTTATAATGGAGAAGATTTAAGAGAAATAAGGGCAATATATTCTGAAATCAAAACTGCGTTTGAAAGCGGAAATTGGGAATTATTCGGAATTAAAATGGAAGAGCTTGATAAAGCTTTGGGGAAAGAAGGGTAATTTTGGTTAAGGAGAAAGACGTTAAGACTAATGCGATGAGAATACTAGATAAGGCTAAAGTTTCGTATAATTCTCATTTTTACGAAGCTGAAGACGGAAAAATTGATGGTATATCGGTAGCGGAAAAAATTGGACAACCAAAGGAAATCGTATACAAAACCCTTGTTACCGTTGCGCCATCGAAACAGTATTATGTATTCGTCATTCCGGTTGAAAAGGAACTTAACTTAAAAGCCGCCGCTAAAGCGGTAGGGGAGAAATCTGTTGAAATGATACATGTTGCCGATATAAATAAAGTTACCGGTTATATAAGGGGCGGATGTTCTCCTGTCGGCATGAAAAAGGAATATAAAACAGTTATTGATGAAAGCGTAAAAGATCTTGAAAGTTTTTTTGTGAGTGCAGGAAAAATAGGCGCTCAGCTCGAAATAGCACCAACAGAACTTAAAAAAGTGGTAGATTATGAAATCAGCCCCATTACTTTCTGATTTCAATTGACAATCAATGTTAAATATGGTAAAATATTATAAATTAATTGTCACAGAGTGACAAAAAGAGAGGGGTATAATAATGTTAACGGTAAAAGATAAAAAGTTTTACTTAAACGGCGAAGAATTTAAGATTCACAGCGGTTCTCTTCATTATTTCCGTGCGCTTCCCGAATACTGGGAAGGCTTGCTTACAAAAATTAAGGCTGCAGGCTTTAACTGTGTGGAAACTTATACCTGCTGGAATTTGCACGAGCCTCACAAGGGCGTGTTTGATTTCACAGGAATGCTTGACCTTGAACGCTTTATCGAAACAGCTGACAAGGTAGGGCTTAAGGTTATATTAAGAACAGGTCCCTTTATCTGTGCAGAGTGGGAAAACGGCGGTCTTCCTGCCTGGCTCTTAAAGGACCCCGGAATAAGATTAAGATGTAATTCCGAGCCTTATATAACACACCTTCACGACTGGTTTAAGGTGCTTCTTGCTAAAATCAAGCCTTATCTTGATTCAAACGGCGGACCTGTTATAGCAATGGCGGTTGAAAATGAATATGGCTCCTTTGGTGACGACTTCGGTTATCTTGCAAAGGTTAAGGAAATATATATCGAAGCAGGAATTGACTGTCTGCTCTTTGCATCTGACGGAAGCGGAGAATTTTACTTCTGTACAGGAAGAGCTGATATGGATATGATTCAGGCAACCGATTTCGGCGTTGGCAATGCTAAAAATGATATTATGAGAATTGACTCTTATGATAACCGTATGCCTTATTTCTGCGTTGAATACTGGGCAGGAAATTTCTCATGCTGGTGTGAGCCTGCATGCTATAAGGATAGTATTGAAAAGACAAAGAAAGACGTCAATGATATGGTTGACATTGGCGCAAGCTTTAATGTTTATATGATATTCGGCGGCACAAACTTTGGCTTTACTGCCGGAGCCAACACAACAGGTCCTACTCCTATACGTTATTTCACAACAAGCTATGACTATGATGCGGCGATAACAGAATGGGGCGGATACACCCAGCGTTATTTTGATATGAAGGAATCTTTGGAACGTGACGCAGGAAAGCCTGCCGATATTCCTGTTCCTCCTTCTCCCACATTCCAGGAAATAGGCGAGGTTGCTCTTACAAAGAGTGCAAATCTCTTTGATAATCAGCATCTCGGAACATTACATAAGAGTCCTACAGTTGAGTGTATGGAACACTTTGACCAGAACTTTGGTTACATCTTATACAGAAAGGTTATGGACTATACCTGCCCTGTAAACTATGTACATATGATAGATATGCGTGACAGAGCATATGTGTTCTTAAACGGCGAGTTTATGGGGATGCGCCAGAGAGGTGAGGACGAAACAGCAGTTTTACTTCCCAGAACACTTGTTAAGGGTGACGTTATTGAAATACTCGTTGAAAATATGGGTAGAATCTGCTTCTCACGTCCCACATACCTTGGCGACAGAAAGGGTATTTTAGGTGGTGTATTCCTTTCTTCACATCCCACAGCAGGTGGAAAATGTGCCTTTAATTGGGAAGTTACCTGCTTTGAAATGGATAACATTGACAAGGTTAACTACAACGAAGGAACAGAAACAAAGGTTCCTGCGTTCTTCAAGGGAACATTCAAAGCTGAAAATCAGGACAGCTGCTTTGTTCACTTTGAGAATTTTACAAAGGGTTATATATTTGTAAACGGATTCAATTTAGGTAGATATTGGGACAGAGGACCTCAGACAGCACTTTATCTTCCCGGTGCATTGCTTAAGGAAGAAAACGAAATTGTTGTATTTGAGGCAGAAGGCGTAAAGGGAGCTCCTGTGCTTACATTAAACGGTCAGCACGGACTTGGCGATCACAACCCTGAAGTTATAGTAAAATAAATAAAAAAGGTGTTCACGTTATGCACAAGTCCAGTAAAAACGGACAATAGAAAAAAGAGACCTCCTGTGGTAGAATTAAAGAAACTACCATAGGAGGAT
>JAZRHF010000128.1:0-14731 GCA_045644565.1 Clostridia bacterium
GACGATCCGCAGGCGAGGCCGCGGATGAGCTGGCGCGGGCACGCCAATCTGCTGTTTTCCAATTGGCTGAATTATTTTGTATATCAGCAGACACCGTACAATCTGAATACGTTATAATAAAAAATATTGTAAGGACAAGCGCTATTGCAGTTTGTGGTCTTTAATCAAGACGGGCGATATGTACGGTGCAGATTTCTGCTATCATAAGCTTCCTGAAGAGCTTGATATATTTGATAATGACGCCTTTGAGAAAAGTCCTATGGAATTTTATGTGGTGTGTACAGACGTCTTATCGGGAAAACCCGTATATAAAAAGTGCGACAGTTTAAGGGGAGATAACCTCCAATGGATAAGAGCATCCGCATCTCTTCCTTTGGTGTCAAGAATAGTAGAGGTTGACGGCAAAAAAATGCTTGACGGTGGAATGAGCGATGCTATTCCTCTTAAATATTTTGAAGATCTGGGTTATGAGAAAAACATTGTAATTATGACAAGACCTGAAGGCTATAAGAAAAGCAAAAGTAAAATGAGCAAGGTTTTGGATATGCTTTTCAGAAACTATCCCGGAATTGTAAAAGCAATGGGAAACCGTTATGAAATGTATAACAGTGCGGTATCTTTTGCAGAAAAAAGGGAAAAGGAAGGAAAGGCTCTTGTTTTGAGACCGAAGGAAGCCCTTCCTGTTAAAAGAACTTCAAAGGATGCGGCTTTGCTTCAGAAAACCTATGACATAGGAAGAGCAATGGCGATTGAAAAGCTTTCCGAAATCAAGGCGTTTCTGGATGATTAAAAAACAAAAGAAAAGCGGAATGAAGCATATAAACTTCATCCCGCTTTTTTAATTTGTCTGCCGGTGTGGTCAATGGTATAGCCTTTTTTATAAATTAAATCACCTGCGCTCTTAAAGGAATAGCCCTTTTCTTCAAGCTTTGAAAGTAAATAGTCAAGGCTTGAAGCCGTATGCTTTGTTCCGTTGTGAAAAAGTATTATGGAACCGTTTTTTACCTTTGGCAAAATCCTTTTTTCCATTTGTTCAGCAGAGAGGTCCTTCCAGTCAAGACTGTCAACATCCCATTGGATTAGTGTTCTTCCGGAATTCAAGGCGGATTTTACAACTGTATTGTTATATTCTCCGTAGGGAGAGCGGAATATAGGTAAAACATTTCCTGTTATGCCTTTAATAACATCATCACACTTTTTCATATCCTTTATAAGCTCATCGGAAGAAAGAGAGTTATAGTGAGCATGGTTATAGGAGTGCCCTGCAACCTCATGACCGGAATCATAAATAAGCTTTACACATTCGGGATATTTTTCCGCCCAGGAGCCCACAACAAAAAAAGTTGCACGGCAGTTATGATTTTTCAAGGTGGATAGAATGATTGGAATATCCTCGGCTGTCCAGGCACAGTCAAAAGTTATGGAAACCACTTTTTCGTCGGTTTCCACGGAATACACAGGCAAAAGCCTTTCCTCTTCGGCAGAAGGGGAAAGGGAAGCTACGAGAAACAGAGAAAAAGAAAAAAGAACCAATAAAATAAATGCAAAACGATATTTATCCAGAACAAAAATTTTCAAAAAAATCACACCCCTTAAAATATTATGCAGGGTGTGATTTTTATATAACTTATTTTTCGAAAATGCAAACAGCCATTTTTACAAACATTTCCTTAAAGAAAGGAAGCTTTGCAAAGGGAGTTAAAAAGCCTCTTAAAGGAACTTCTTTGTAATAAAGGGTGTTGAACTTAACTTCCTTTTTTATCCCGGAAAAACGCTTTAAGGTCATTTTGTTGATATAAGAGAAATATTCCGTTCCGTCTTCCTTTTTGGAAATTCTGAAGTTTACTCGCTTTTCTCCGTCGGGAAGATTGGAAACAAGGTCTTTATATGCCTTTATAAGTGTTTTTTCGGAAAAGAACATGTGAACCCAGGGAATTCCGATAACATCGCTTAAGTGAGCACCTGTAGGATGATTATAAGGAGGGAAGTTAACATAAAGTCTGCCACCCTTTTTAAGGATTCTGTAGGCTTCGTTAAGTACTCCCACGGGATCTGCTACATGCTCCATGGCGTCGTTCATGATTATAACATCAAATGTGTCGTCGGGAAAGCTTGTCTTTGCCGCATCTCCGACTACAAAGGTGAATTTATCCTTAAGGTTAAGCTCCTCGGCAAGGTCGTAGGCTTCTTTTTCATAGCTTTCGAATATGTCCATACCGGTAATGGACTTTGCACCCATTTTTCCGTAGTACATGGTTTTGCCGCAGGCACCGCATCCGATGTCAAGAACAGACTTATCGTTAAACATATCATTGGCATCAGCCACAAAAGGTGAATCCAAATAAAACTTTATGGTGTTTTCGCCTTTCTCATACTGCCACTTTGCATAGGTTGTAACACCGTCGTTCTGCAGATTGAAGGGATGTACGGGAAGAGGGAACAGCTTGTTTAAGGCTTTCAGAAATCTGACACTCATTTCTTGATTCTCCTTGCTTCTGTATAGAAACGTTTTTCTTCAGCATGCCCCATGGAGAAGGTTTTCTTAGGCAACGGACCATAGGTATTAACCGTTGAGAAAAGATCTTCTTTATTTAAGCAGGGAGCAAAGAAGGCAATGTTTCCTTTTTTATCACCCATGGATTCTGCAGTTTCATATCCGTGGATATAGTCAAGCACGCCGCCTTTTTCTTTGGCGTAGGATTCTAAAAATTCTGTTACTGCTCCTGAGGGGATATGACAATTTGATGCGAAGGTGATTTCTCCCTTTTTATCTTTGTAGGAATAGGGAACTGTGTGAGTGAATTTACCTTTGCTTTCAGCCATTTCTGCAAGGAGCTTTTCTTCATCGCATCCGAAAAATACTCTGTAAATAGGTTCAAACACCAAAGAGTCTTCGTAAAGATTTACAAGCTCACAAAGTGCAAATCTCATAGGATGATTTTCTTTTTCGGCGTCAGAAAGGTTTACCTTAACTTCCTCCCAGGCAGCCTTTGCTCCTGCAAGAGAATGGTTTCCGTCACCAACTGCAATTAAAGGATTGGAGGGAAGTGAGTGAAGGTTTTTTAATACTTCAGCACCGTTTTCGATTAAATAGCCTTCTATCTTTCCGCCCTTTTCCATTAATGTGAAATCATAAAGTTTGTTTTTCGGAGTGTTTTTCTTTAATTCGCCCAGAACAGAATCCTGCTTATCATCCATAAGCAAAAGAATGTGAGGAAGCTCAATGGGAGCATCACGTCTTATGGTAACTCTGGCGGGAATTCTTTCGGCAACGGTTGCTTCGGTAGCTCTTATATTTGATGTGGAGTCCTTGGAATAATCATATTCTTCAAGGTCAACCGCACCGATAAGACCGCATCTCACTTCGCCGCTTTCAAAAGTACGCTTAACGAAAATAAGTGCATCTTCATATTCGGTAAATATGCCCTTATCAAGGTAATCCTGCATGGATGCATTGATTTTTGAAATCTTTTCTTCAAAGTTTACGGAAGAAAGATAAGCCTCGGGAAAAATTAAGTTAAGGGTAGAGGGAACACCTTTGGTGTTTTCCGTAACTCTGTCCCAGTATTCCTTTTCAGAGGTGTACTGGTCGCAGGCAACAACGCTCCACTTTGTCATATCGCAATCCTTGGGAAGAAGGATGGTCGCTTTGTTGAAAATACTCATGAGTTTAATCCTTTCTTAATAGCTTCAGCCTTCGGGAGGTGTGGATTCGGAAGCAAATGCTTCTGTTGTAGGTGAATTTTCAGAAGATGTCCGAGGACTTGTGTACTGAAAATCGGTTAAAGGTCCGAATCTTTTTTCGTATTCATCGGAACGACTTTTATAAAAGTCCTTCTCTTCGGTAAGCTTTTTATTAGCCTCTGTGAGAGCTTTGTTTGTTTCGGTAAGTTCACTCAGCTTGTTCTGAAGGTTGGCTATGGATATACTTTCCTGAACCTCGGGATTTTTTTCTTCGGGGGAAGAAAAAATGAGTTTACTTAACCATGAGCCTACAGAAAACGCAAGTAAAAATACCAATATTAGAACTAAAAGAGAAATTGCGGTTCTGAAAGCCTTGGACTTCGGAGCTCTTCTTCGTCTCATTCGTCTTTTGGCACGCTTTATTCTTTCCTTTGCAAGAGGTGTTGTGTATGAATCACCTTCAGGAATTGTAAAATCTTTGTTCTCGGTCATTATTAAAATCCTTTCTCCAATGGGATTGCTTTATTGAGTTCAAATGAATAGATAAGCACTTCTTTTACAGGAAGGCTATAGCGGTTTTTCAGAGCTTCGGCATAAATTGAAAGCTGAATGGAATATCTTTCTTTGAGCTTTTCTTCGCTTACATTGCGATCCGTTTTATAGTCAAGTAATACTATGCCGTCCTCCTCAAAAAAGTAACAGTCAATGATACCCTGAATTAAAACAAATACATCGTCGGAAGGAGAATCGGTCAATTCTGAAAGCTTTTTCCTTAAGGTGAAAGATTCTTCCTTTCGGATGTCTTTGGATGCAGCCATACGCTTGAATATATCGGTTTTGAAAAAGGTCTTTACCGCATCAACATCTACGGAATTATATTCGTTTTCCGAAAGATTCATGGTTTTCATTTGTTCTTCGATATCCGTGTCTGAGCAAAAATCCGCCTTTTGCAATACATAGTGCATTATACTACCTTTTTGAGCGTTTGTAAATACTTTATCGGAATTTAAAAAGCCCGGTTTATCAAGAAGAGGGGAAATTTTATTCCCGTGGAAAGATGATGCCGGAAAGGCTTCGTCCACATAAGAATAGGCCTTAAGCTCACTTACTGAATATTTGTTTTTTGCATTTTTTGAAGAAGTATAAGGATATTCGTACTCCAATATATCTATTATATCCTGAGGGCATGGAAGAGGAACGGGGGTTGTGATTTCCTTTTCTTCCGAAAGAATTTCCTCAAAGGTGGGGTCGTTTATAACATTTAAGCTGATTTTGGGATTGTTTTCGGATGAATATAAAAGCCAGGTAAGATAGTTTCTTACTGACAAAACATCCGCCGGAGTAACAGGTGATGGAGCTTCGGGGATGATATAGTGGTCATCATCCTTCTTTCTTACAACGGAGCCTACTACTTCAATGTGCTCCCTTGCACGGGTTAATGCAACGTATAAAATACGAAGCTCTTCCGAAACTGCTTCTTCCTTAAGTTTTTCGGATATGATTTTATTTATAGGAAGCTGGAACTTACGTCTGTCTTCTGTAAAAGCATTTATGCCGATGCCTAAATCTCTGTGAATAAGTAAGTCTTCGGAATATTCCTTCATATTGAAGTTGTTTTCTGCGCAGGGAATGAAAATGTATGGGAATTCAAGCCCTTTGCTTTTATGAATACTCATTATTCTTACGGCATTAAAGCTGTTTGAAACATGGTCGCTTGATGTACCTTCGCCTTTCTTTGACATTTTGTCGAGATACTGAAGAAAGTTAAAGAGCCCCTTATAAGAAGATTCGTCACTCTTTTTAGCCATGGATAAAAGAATGTTGATATTTGATAAATGCTCCTCACTGTCAGGCATAGCACTGACATATGAGGTGAAATGAGTTTCGCCTATGAGATAGGAAAGGAAATCACCGACACTCTTATAGGATGAGACATTTCTCCATTTTTTAAGCATGGTCATGAAATAGAGAGACTTTTTATTTTGTGAATCCTCTCCGTAAGCCTCTTCCTTAATGGCATCGTAAAGATAGTCTTTTCGTCTTTTTGCCAGAGAAGCAAGATGATTTTCATCAAAATTGAAAAGAGGCGATCTTAAAACGCAAACAAGGCTTATATCCTGCAGAGGATTGTCTATTATCTGCAAAAGTGAAATAAGAATCTGAATTTCATTGTTTTCAAAAAATGCGGCATCTATATCAGAATAGGATGGAACGCTGAGCTTTCTTAAAGCTTCTTCAAAATATGCAGCCTGATTTTTCGGGGAACGGAGAAGGATGGCAATGTCGCTTAATAAAATCCGTCGATAGCCGCCATTATCCTTGTCGTAAACCTTTATATCCGATTCTGCTATTTCTTTGATTTTTGAAGCCACATATGATGCCTGAGTGGTCATATACTCCTCTTTTGAAGTACCTGACTCTGAAGACAGCACCGTAAGATTAAGAGGAGGTAAGGGGAGCGAATCATCATAATATGTGCTTCCGCAGAGGAGTCGTTCGCTTCCTTCGTAAGCAACTTCTCCGGCTTTTTCCGACATTAAAAGATCAAAAACCGAGTTTATGGACTCTAAAATATCCTTGTGACTTCTGAAATTTTGAGACAAAGGAATTTTTATGTGTTTATCGTCATCGGTTTTTTTGGTCACTTCGGTGAACTCTGAAGCTTTTTTGCCGAATATGTTTTTGGGGTCAATCATTCTGAATCTGTATATGCTCTGCTTCATATCGCCAACCATGAAAAGATTGGGACAGCCTTTTGATTCTCCTGAAATCATGGAATAGATAGCTTCCTGCTTATAGCTGGTATCCTGATATTCGTCAACATATATCTCGTCATAGCGGTCACGGATTTCCTTTGCGGCATCGGAAGGCACTGTGTTACCGTTTTCGTCCTCTTTGGTGAGGATTTTTATGGTAAGCCTTTCTAAATCATCGAAATCAAGGAGGTTTTTCTCGCTTTTTTTCTCGTTGTAAAGTTCCATTGCTTTTAAGGTAACGGAAATAAGCACGGAAACAGCCTGATGCATCATGAGGGAATAGTCATATGCTTCTGCCCGGGGCATGATTATATATTCGCCGGCCTTTTCAAAAGCAGCCTTTGCATATTCTCTTTTTGCTTTGCATTTTTCTTTTAAATAGGGATCTGCGCTGCATCGTCCGCCGGGAGATGCAGTTAATTTTGAATGAAGTCCTGAGAATAACTCATCCCAGTCATCGGCTTTTGAAATGAGAGAAGTTATGGCTAAAAGATTTTCTGAATAAGCCGCATAATGACGCTCGAGCCCCGGAGTAGTAGCTGCAATATCCAAAGCCTCTTTAAGCTTTTCCTCAGCAAAAGAAAGCTCTGATAAAACAGACTCTTTTATCATGTTTTCGTAAAGTGAAAAGTTCTCGGAAACGGATAAATATCTTTCTTCTGTTTCTTTAAGCCATTTTTCGGGGAAGGGATCGTTTAATGCAAATTTCCAGATTTTCTCCACCATTTCGCATATTTTTTTGTCGTCCTTTGCACCGCATAAAAGTTCTACGGCAGAAAGGAATGTTTCATCATTTTGGTCATAGAAATAGTCCATGGCCTCGGAGAGTGCTTCTGCCTTCATAATATTGACATCGTAGTTTTCGGCAAGCTTAAATGTGGGGTCTAAATCCAAAAGATAGAAATAAGACCTTACGACCTTAAGACAAAAACTGTGAGTGGTTGAAATATCAGCACTTCCCGACAATGCGAGCTGTCTTCTTAAATGCTTGCTTTTGGGATTCTCCGTTACTGCTTCGGTGATTTTCTTTGAAATTCTGTTTCTCATTTCCGTTGCGGCGGCATTTGTAAATGTAATTATCAGCATACGGGAAATATCCGCATTTTCGTTTATAATGCGGTTCATAATTCTTCCTGTTAAAACCTGAGTTTTACCGCTTCCTGCGGCTGCAGTAACCAAAATATCACTGACAGGGGAAAAAACTGCTTTTTCCTGCATTTCGGTCAATTTCACGAGTTTTCACCTCCGCTGTTTGAGTTATCGCTTTCACAGAATGAAGGCCAGGGATTTTTTTTGTCAATCTTTGAAAGGTAAGAGCAACCCTCGCCACCGGCACAAACCTTTTTATAATCACAATAAGTGCAGGGAGAGTTGTCGGACACAGACTTGGGAGAAACGGAAAAGTTTCCTTTTTTCATTTCGGAATGAATTTTTCCGATTGTTCTTTTTACATGGGAAAAAATGGCGTCGAAGTTTTCAAGTGTTGCATAATCGCCGCCGTAAATATTTGATTTTGAAAGAGTGCTTTTATCCATGGCACTTAAAATTTCTTCATCCTCGAGTATAAGACCATTCATTTTAACGCTCTTTTCATAGTCCTCGGAAACGGAGGAAGCTTCTGTCTTATCAATGGGATCGTCAAGCTTGAAGTAAAGCATTGCCGCAGGATTTGAATTTGTGTTTTCGTTAAGTGCAAGCATATATACGGAAAGCTGTAAGCTTAAACCGTGATAAATCTCTGAAAAAGAAAAGGTTTTATTTCCTGACTTATAGTCGACTATACGAATGAAATCACCCCTGTCGGTGTGAAGCACATCGGCACGGTCGATTTTTCCAGTAAGATGAACTGTTCCTTCCGTGGTTTCAAGCTTTATCTTGGGATAGTCTCCGTTATATCCGAAAACAAGCTCGCTTCCGAGGGGAATAAACTCCCCTGACTCAAAATGCTTTTTGATAACGGTGAGCATCTTTACGGAAAGATTTTGAAGTCTCTTTATAAGATAAAGAGCTCTGTTTGAATTTTTCACAAAGTAAGAGCTGTTTTCAATAATTTCGTTTGTTACGCCTGAGGCTACGGTTTTGAGTTCGTTTTCGGTAATATTTGTCCACGACGTTGAGTTATCCTCAATATAGCGGCTTACGGAATCTATGTATCTGTGCAATATACTTCCGGTATCGGCAGGTGTGAATTCTGCAATCTTACGCTTTTCTGCTTTCAGTATGTACTGCATATAATACTTAAAGGGGCATGATGAATAGGCCTCGAGTCGGGAAACACCGGTAGTTACTCCGTCGGGGAACAATGATTCGGTTATTTCGCTGTTTAACGGCACGGTTTTTCTCATGGAATAAAGAGAGTTCGGGATTTTAGGCAAAAGTTCCTTTTTGTTATTGATAAACCAATCGTAAACCATGAGCCACTTGTCATCAATATCTTCACCCAACGCTTTTCTGTTTAAGTTATCAAGCATATGAGTGAGTGTGGGAGAGGGGGCTGAAATAAGCCTTTCCGGTGAAAGAGATATAATATCTCCATCCTCCTTTATTTTTGGGAATACGGTTTTGATTTTGCTTATGACGGAAGAGGGGAAAATTGTTTTTCCGCCTTCGTCGTGAAGAGCATAGGATAAATAAAGTTTTTTGCTTGCACAGGTCAGGGCTGAATATAAAAGAGTTAACTCCTCATAGTTAAGATATTCATTGTCCGGGGCAAGCTCGATTTTTAAATCTTTAAGATAACGTCTGTCAGAGTCAGACAAGAGTCCGTTATTTTCTGGAGCTTTCGGGAATACATGGTCATTTAATCCCATGATAAACACAACCGGAGAAGAAAGACCTTTTCCTCTGGCAGCGTTTATGAAGTTTACACAGTCAGCAGATGAGGGAATGATTTTCATTGTGGTAGCGGCAATACCGTCTGCAAAAATATCATTGAATTTCTTTGCAGAGAAGGTGTTGTCACAGGATGCGGCAATAAGAGAATCCATGGCACTTAATATAGCGTTGTAAACGCTTATAAGTCTTGCTGCATCGTCGTTTTGACCTTTCTCTGTGTATTTGTCGAAAAGAGAAGTTACCTTTTCGGGAAGGTTGATATCCTCCATAAAACCATACACCGCTCTGCAAAAGTCCAAAGCGGTTAAACGACCTTTTAAGCTATCTTTAAGCTTGCTTAAAGGAGGGAGGACAGCCTTTCTTATTTCATCAATTTCCGTGAACATGGTTTCTTCTTTTTCGGAAATTTCATAGTCAGAAAATACGGTTTTTCTGTAACGCCACTTTTCTTCATCGGAAAGGGCACTGCCGTGAATTCCTGCAGCAAGCATATAGTTTTCAAGCTTGTCCACCGATTCTTTATTGAAGGGAGAAAATCCGCTCTTTAAAAATCTGAAAAGTGGGTCCTTTGAAAATCCGGAAACCGATGCTTCGATTGCAGAGGTTAAATAAACACTTAAAGGATGAAGGGAAGAGGAAATGCTTTCTGTGTCGGTTACGGGAATATCAAAAGAAGAAAATATATTCTTAATGGTGGAAGAATAAAGGGCTGTATCTCTTACCAATACGGTTATGTCTTTATATCTCAACCCCTCGTCTTTTACCAGTGCTCTTATTTTACGGGCAACCTCTTCCACCTCTGAGTTAAGAGATTTCGCACTGAAAAGAGAAATGGAAGAAGGCTCTTTATTATAAGGCTTTTCTTCAAAAGCAAAAAAGTTTTGTTCGAGATGGAAAAGCTCATCGTTTTCGTAGACGGAATTGAAAACTGTTTCCTCAAAAGCAACGCCTGAATCCTCTGCGGACTTTTTCAGCTTATCTGCAGTGTTTACAGAAGATAAAAACTGAAATTCAAAACTGTCGGGAGTGCAGGGGAGGGTCACTGTTACGGATTTGCACTGGGAAACAAGTTCCTTTATTATGGCATGCTCAAGAGGAGTGAAGTATGAAAAACGGTCAATATATATATCCCTTCCCGAAAGGGGTTTATTTTCTTTAAGATATGTTAAAAGCCCCGAAAGGTCATCGTCCTTGTCGGTATATCCCGATTCTATAAATTCGTTGTATTTTTGGAAAATAAGACTTATGTCCTTAAGCTTCTCGGAAAGAATTTTCTGCTCAGACATATCGGCTGCACGGGATATTATTTCAGGAGAAATAAGGTAACGCTTAAACTCTCCTATTAAAGTGAGGAGGCTCTGTGAAAGCCCCGAATGCTGATGGTCTGACTTTAATATGTTTAGTTCTTTCTTGAGTTTTTCAATGATTATTGAAAGAGCTATTGTTTTTCCTGAAGGATCAATTGACTCACGACCTAAAGGCCCATAATCCGCAAAGGAATGGGCAAGTCGTTCAAAAGAAAGGACTTCGGGGCCTGAAAGCCCCAAAGTTCCTGCTAGCTTTGACATTTTTTGTTCTGACAGAAGCGTGAAGGTTTCGGGGACAATAACAAGCCCTCCGGTCTTTACCGCTTCGGAAAATACGGTTTCGCCTTTTTTACTTTTAGCTCTTCCGTAAATTATTTTAAGAGACATAAAATCATCTCACTTTTTGATTCTTTCGTAGGTATAATAAGCAAAGGGAATATCGCCGTGGTATAAGGTTTCGCCTTCCTCTGTTATGTGCCAGTCAGGATCCGAATCTAAGTCTGGGAAAAATCTGTCTGCTTCGAAGGCATGGTCGATTTTGGTTATGTAAGCTTTGTCAACATAGGGTAAAAGAGCACGATAAATGCTTTCGCCGCCGAAAACAAAGGCTCTGTCATAGGTGTTGGCAACGGATACCGCTTCTTCAACGCTGTGAACAACGCATACATCTTTATCAATAACTTCTTCGGGGAAGCATAAAACAATGTGAGGTCTTCCGGGTAGAGGATTACCGCCGGGAAGGGATTCCAAAGTCTTCTTACCCATAATAAGGGCATGTCCCCATGTTATTTCCTTTACTCTTTTAAGGTCTCCGGGGAGGTGGCATAAAAGGTCGTTTCCTTTGCCGATACCCCAATTTTTATCTACTGCAACTATTAATTCCATAATATTTTTCCTTTCTGTCTGTATCAAACTGCAACGGGAAGCTTTCCTACTTTACCGCTGTGTTCATAGTTTTCCAAAACAAAGCTGTCGGGTGTGAAGTCGTAGAAGTTTTTAACTTCGGGATCTATTATAAGCTTCGGAGCAGGATGCATTTCTCTTTCTATTACTTCCTTTACGATGGGAACGTGTCTGTCGTAAATATGAGCATCTGCAATAACGTGAACAAGTTCACCTGCTTTAAGTCCCGAAGACTGTGCGAACATATGAAGAAGGATAGCATACTGTGCCACATTCCAGTTGTTTGCAACCAAAAAGTCATTGGAACGCTGGTTTAAGATGGCGTTTAATGTGTTGCCGGAAACATTTAATGTAAAGCTGTATGCACAGGGGTAGAGAGCCATTTCGGAAAGCTCCTCGTGATTGAACATGTTTCCGATAATTCTTCTGCTTCCGGGGTTGTTCTTAAGCTCGTAGAGCATCATGTCAACCTGATCCATTTCCCCTTCTTTATATTTGCTCTTTTTGCCGAGCTGATAGCCGTAGGCTTTGCCTATGGTTCCGTTTTCATCTGCCCAGGCATCCCAGATTTTCGAGCCCAAGTCGGCAATGCGGTTGGATTTTTTCTGCCATATCCACAAAATCTCGTCAACTGCTGCCTTGAAGTTTATATAGCGAAGGGTTTGAATGGGAAACTCCTCTGCTAAATTATATCTGTTTACCATGCCGAACTTTTTTATGGTGTGGGCAGGGGATAAATCGTCCGCCCACTTCGGACGAACAGGCCTGTCTGTATCCCACACACCGTTAGTCAGAATATCGTTAACATTTTCAATAAATAACATATCTGCTTTGCTCATAAAATGATCCCTCACTTAATATATTTATCTAATATATTATTATAATATATTACATCACAAAATGCAATAGCGGATATTGGTTTTTTTGATAAAATTGCAATATAAAAAGGGATTTAAAAAATGTATTTTTATGCATCCGCAATATTGATTTTTTTATGCGTGTGTGGTATAATTGCTAAAATAGGTAAAATTTAAATTTCGGAGGTAATGACATGAAGAATTATAATATTGGTATTATTGGTGCAACAGGTATGGTTGGACAGAGACTTATCACTCTTTTGCATGACCATCCCTGGTTTAAGATAACCGTGCTTGCAGCATCCGGCTCCAGCGCAGGTAAAACCTATGAGGAAGCGGTTTCCGGCAGATGGGCGATGACAACACCCCTTCCCGAAAGCGTAAAAAATATCACTGTTTTAGACGCGACAGCTGACGATAAGAAAATCGCAGAACAGGTTGACTTTGTTTTCTGTGCGGTAAATATGAAGAAGGACGAAATCAAGGCTTTGGAAGAACACTATGCAAAGCTTGAAGTTCCCGTTATCTCCAATAACTCTGCTCACAGAATGACAGAGGATGTTCCCATGATTATTCCCGAGATTAATGCTGACCATCTTGAAATAATCGAAGCTCAGAAGAAGAGACTCGGTACAAAGAAGGGCTTTATCGCAGTTAAGTCCAACTGCTCCATTCAGAGCTATGTACCCGCTCTTAACGCTCTTATGAAGTACGGAATCAAGGAAGTTGCAGTTTCTACATATCAGGCTATTTCCGGTGCAGGTAAGACCTTTGAAAGATGGCCCGAAATGATTGACAACGTAATTCCTTACATCGGCGGAGAAGAGGAAAAGAGTGAAATCGAACCCATGAAGGTTTGGGGTCACATTGAAGACGGTAAAATCGTTATGGCGAAAACTCCCGTAATCACCGCACAGTGCATAAGAGTTCCCGTTACAGACGGTCACCTTGCAACTGTTTTCGTTAAATTTGATAAAAAGCCTTCCAAGGAAGAAATCTTAAAGGATTGGGCAGAGTTTAAGGGTGAACCCCAGGATCTTAACCTTCCTCACGCTCCCAAGCAGTTCCTTCACTACTTTGCAGAAGATGACAGACCTCAGACAAAGTCTGAAAGAGACTTAGAGGGCGGTATGGCTGTAACAGTGGGCAGATTAAGAGAAGATTCACTCTTTGACTATAAGTTCGTTTCTCTTTCACACAACACCTTAAGAGGTGCGGCAGGCGGCGGTGTCCTCCTCGCTGAACTTCTTGCAGCAAAGGGATATTTTGACTGATTATAAGGAGGAAAATGACAATGAAGCATACCATTTTTAAGGGTGCAGCGGTTGCAATTATCACACCTTTCATTGCCGACGGAAGCATCAATTATGAAGAATTCGGAAAAATTATTGACGATCAGATAGAAAACAAAACCGATGCCATCGTTGTTTGCGGAACAACAGGTGAGCCTTCAACTATGCCTGACGAAGAGCATATTGAGGCTATGCGTTTTGCTGTTGACTACACAAAGAAGAGAGTTCCCGTTATTGCAGGAACCGGAAGTAACGACACTGCATACTGCGTAGAGCTTTCCGAAAAAGCCGAAAAGATGGGGGCAGATGCACTTCTGCTTGTAACACCTTATTACAATAAGTGTACTCAGAAGGGATTAAAGCTCCACTATGAGGAGGTTGCTAAAAAAGTTGACCTTCCCATGATTTTGTATTCCGTAAAGTCAAGAACAGGAGTAAACATAGCTCCCGAAACATTGGCTGAACTTTCCAAAATCGACAACATCGTTGCCGTTAAGGAAGCAAGCGGAGATATTTCTCAGGTTGCAAAAATTGCATCTTTATGCGGTGACAGACTTGATATTTATTCAGGTAACGACGACCAGATTATTCCTATCCTTGCTCTCGGCGGTGTGGGTGTAATCTCCGTGCTTTCAAACGTAGCACCCCGTCTTACTCACGATATGGTTATGGAATATCTTGAAGGGGATAAGGAAAAGGCACTTGCGACTCAGCTTTCCGTACTTGATTTGGTTGACGCTCTTTTCTGCGAAGTTAACCCCATTCCCGTAAAGACTGCCATGAATCTTTTAGGATATAATGCAGGGCCCTTAAGACTTCCTCTTTGCGAAATGGAAGAAAAGAATCTTGAAACATTAAAGGCTGCATTAAAGCACCACAATCTCATATAAAAGGACTGTTACTTATGATAAGAATATTGCTTAACGGAGCAAACGGCAGAATGGGGCAGGAAATTGCACGTTTAGCCAAAGAATCCGAACAGTATGAAATAACCTGCGGTGTTGATTCCTACATAGAGAAGGAAAACAGTTTCCCTGTGTATAAAACCCTTTCCGAGTGCAAGGAAGAGTTTGATGTTATAATAGACTTTTCCAACG
>JAZRHF010000129.1:0-5901 GCA_045644565.1 Clostridia bacterium
GATTATCCTTGTTGCCATAGGTGTTAAAATGCTTGTTGAAAGCTTTATTGCGTGAATTTTACTGCTATACGAAAGTATAGCAGTTTTTTGAAAGGAGAAAAACATGAATCAGATTGGTGAGGTTTCTTCTGTAAAAGGGGATTTTGCAGAAGTGATAATAAAAAAAGAAAGCTCCTGCGGAGAGAACTGTGCTTCCTGCGGAATGTGCGATAACAGTAAAATTAGAAAAGTAACGGTGTATAATGAATGCGGTGCAAATGTGGGAGACAGGGTGGAGATTTTTTTGGAATCCTGGAAAACAATAACTCTTGCACTTATAACTTTTATACTTCCGCTTGTACTGTTTTTCTGCTCTTTCTCTTTCGTTGAAAATGAACTTATATCTGCACTGATTCTTGTTTTAAGCTTTGTTGTTTCATCATGTACTGCAAACATCATGGCAAAGAGTAAAACATTTGTCAGCAAAATAAAAAACATCATTAAAAAACTACATAAAAACCATTAAAATACAGAAAAAACAGTCAAAAAACTCTTGCAAAAAAAGAAAAAATAATGTATAATAAATGTTTAGAAAAAATATCGGAGGTAAGAAGATGGAACTTAGTAAAAAATATAAATCAATCAGTCCTTCAACTACGTTGGCGATTGACTCTAAATATAAGGCAATGAGGGCAGCCGGAGAGGATGTTGTCGGCTTCGGAGCAGGCGAACCTGACTTCGATACTCCCGATCATATAAAGGCTGCAGCTATCAAGGCCATTAATGATGGTGTTACAAAGTACACTCCTGCATCGGGAACTCTTGAACTTAAGAAAGCGATTTGCGAAAAGTTCAAGAATGATAACGGTCTTTCCTATGAACCTTCCAACATTGTTGTATCAAACGGTGCCAAGCACTCTTTATTAAATGCAATCGGTGCTTTGGTAAACCCCGGTGATGAGGTTATTTTCTCTGCTCCTTACTGGGTAAGCTACAAGGAAATGGTTTTAATTCAGGATGGTGTGCCCGTAATAATTCAGACAACTGAAGAAAACGGCTTCAAGTTCACTGCAGAAGACCTTGAAAAAGCAATTACAGATAAGACAAAGGCAATTATTATGAATACTCCTTCAAACCCCACAGGTATGGTGTATTCCGAAGAAGAACTTAAGGCGATTGCAGAAGTTGTTAAAAAGCATGACTTATATGTTATTTCGGACGAAATTTATGAAGAGCTCGTGTATGACTTTAAGACTCCTAAGTCTATTGCCGCAATCGATGAAGATATGAAAAACCGTACAATTATCGTAAACGGTGTATCAAAAACCTACGCTATGACAGGTTGGAGAATTGGTTACACAGCGGCAAATGCGGAAATTACAAAGATTATGGCAAATGTACAGAGCCATTATACTTCAAACCCCAACTCCATCGCACAGGCTGCAACCGTAGCAGCACTCCTTGGTCCTAAGGACAGCATTGCGGTTATGAAGAAAGCTTTTAAAGAGCGTCGCGATCATATGATTGAGAAAATGAACAAAATTGAAGGCGTTTCCGCAATCAAGCCCGAAGGTGCTTTCTATGTAATGATGAACATTTCCAAAATCAAAGGTAAGAGCATTGACGGAAAGGTTATTGAAACCTCCGATGATTTTGCAAACCTTTTCCTTGATAAAAAGCTTGTTGCGGTAGTACCTTGTTCCGGATTCGGTAACGATGATTATGTTCGTTGGTCATATGCAACAAGTATGGAAAATATTGATAAAGGTCTTGACCGCCTTGAGGCATTTGTATCTGAACTCAAATAAGCCGAGAAAGGAATTTTACAATGGATTATAAGAAATTAGCCGAGCTTCTTTTCGGCGATATAAAAACTACTCCCGAAGATATTCATAATATGTTTCCCGAGAGAAACCTTCCCGAGGGCGCTATGGTTACAAGAATTGCACCAAGCCCCACAGGATTTGTGCATTTCGGAAACTTGTTTCCCGCAATAACCTGCGAAAGAATGGCTCATCAGTCAGGCGGTGTTTTCTATCTTCGTATTGAAGATACTGATGCAAAGAGAGAGGTAGAAGGCGCTGTTGAAATAATCATAAAGGCATTTAAGACATTCGGTCTTAACTTTGACGAAGGTGCTACGATTGACGGGGATAACGGTGCATACGGTCCTTACCGACAGAGACAGAGAGAAAATATTTATAAAACCTTTGCAAAGATGCTTGTAGAAAAGGGAATGGCATATCCCTGCTTCTGCACAGAGGAAGACCTTGAAGCATCTCATAAGGCGCAGGAAGAAGAAAAAGCTAACTTCGGCTATTTCGGCAAATGGGCACGTTGCCGTGACCTTTCCTTTGACGAAATAAAGGCTAATTTAGATGCCGGTAAGAGCTTCGTACTCCGTTTTAAGAGTATGGGCAACTGCCAGAACAAGATAAAGTTCAAGGACCTTGTAAAGGGAGATATTGATGTTTCCGAAAACGATATCGACCACGTATTATTAAAGTCTGACGGAATCCCCACATATCACTTTGCACACGTTGTTGACGACCACCTTATGGGAACAACTCACGTTGTAAGAGGTGATGAGTGGCTTTCAACACTTCCTTTCCACCTTCAGCTTTTCAGGGCGCTTGAATGGAAAACTCCCAAGTATCTCCATATCGCACCCCTTATGAAGATGGACGGCGAATCCAAGAGAAAGCTTTCCAAGAGAAAAGACCCCGAGGCAGCCCTTACCTTCTATGCAAAGGAAGGCTATGCATCCGAAGCGGTTTATGAATATATCTTAACTCTTCTTAACTCCGGTTTCGAGCAGTGGAGAATGACAAACCCCGATGTATCCGCAAGGGAATACCCCTTCAAATATAAAAATATGAGTGTGTCAGGCTCGCTCTTTGACATCGTTAAATTAAACGACGTAAGTAAAAACTATGTTTCACGCCTTACTGCAGATGAAGTTTATGACTATGTGGCAGAGTGGGCAAAGGAATATGATGAAGAATTCTGGCAGCTCTTCACCCGTGATGAAGCATTTTCAAAGGCAATCCTTGCCATCGGAAGAGGCGGCAAGAAGCCCAGAAAGGACTTCGGTATCTGGAGCGAGGTTAAGGGATATATGGACTTCTTCTTTGACGAGCTTTTTGCTCCCGACTATACTTACGATGAAAAGCTCAATAAGGACGACATTCGTGCAATCCTTTCCGAATATATGAGCGTATATGATGAAAACGACGATAACTCCGCATGGTTTGAAAAAATCCGTGCACTTTCCGAAAAGCACGGCTTCTGCGGCGATATGAAAGCATATAAGGAAAATCCCGATGCTTACAAGGGTAACGTCGGCGATGTTTCGATGATTCTTCGTATAGCGGTTTGCGGAAGAACAAACTCTCCCGATATGTACTGCATATTCAATATTCTCGGCAAGGAAAAACTTGCGGAAAGAATAAACAAAGCAATCGCTGCTTTATAAGGAGGACGCTTATGGCAGAAGAATATACAAACTTTATACACGAATTTATCGATGAGGATTTAGAAAAGGGGCATGCTGATAAAATTCACACCCGTTTTCCTCCCGAACCCAACGGCTATCTTCATATAGGAAGCGCCAAGGCTATATGGATAAATTCTACTACAGCAACCAAATATAACGGATTATTCAACCTTCGTTATGACGATACAAACCCTGCAAGGGAAGATAACGAGTATGTTGAGTCTATTTTAGAGGACTTGCGTTGGCTCGGTGCCGATCCTACAGGCGGTATCTTTTACGGTTCCGACTATTTTGATAAGTGCTATGAATATGCCGTAAAGCTTATTAAGGACGGAAAGGCATATGTTTGCGACCTTACTCAGGAAGAAATGAGAGAGTATAGGGGAACACTTACCGAGCCCGGTAAAAACAGCCCTTACCGTGACAGTAGCGTTGAAGAAAATTTACAGCTTTTTGAGAAAATGAAAAACGGTGAATTCCCCGAAGGATCAAAAACTCTCCGTGCAAAAATTGATATGGCGTCACCCAATATGAATATGCGTGACCCTGCAATTTACAGAATTGTTTATGTGGAGCATCACAGACAGGGCAAAAAGTGGTGCATCTATCCTCTTTATGACTATGCTCATCCCATTCAGGATGCATTGGAGGGAATTACACATTCTCTTTGCTCCATCGAATTTGAAAACCACAGACCCTTATATAACTGGGTGGTTGACAATATCGGATTTGAGAAAAAGCCCCGTCAGATAGAATTCGCAAGAATTAATATAACACACACTGTTTTAAGTAAGCGTTATCTTCGTGAGCTTGTGGAAAAGGGCAAGGTTGACGGTTGGGACGATCCCAGAATGCCTACACTTTCCGGTCTCAGAAGACGTGGTTATACTCCCGAAGCTATTATGGAATTCGTAAAGCGTGCCGGCGTTGCTAAAACCGACAGCGTTGTTGATATCGGATTACTTGAATACTGCGTAAGAAACGAGCTTAATAAAAAGGCACTTCGTAAAATGGCGGTGCTTGACCCCGTAAAGGTTAAAATTACAAACTATCCTGCTGACAAGGTTGAATATTTCGATATTCCGAATAATCCCGAGGATGAAAATGCAGGAACAAGAAAGGTTGCTTTCTCAGGGGAAGTTTATATCGAGCGTGATGACTTTGCGCTTGTTCCTCCTCCCAAGTTCCACCGCTTAAAACCCGAAGGCGAAGTTCGCTTAATGGGTGCATATATAATTAAGTGCAACGAAGTTGTGACAGATGCGGAAGGCAATGTAACAGAAATTCTTTGCACAGCTGATCTTGAAACCGCAAACGGAAATCCCGTTGACGGAAGAAAGATTAAGGGTACAATTCATTGGGTATCTGCAAATCATGCGGTAGATGCAAAGGTGAATCTTTATGAACACCTTTTCTTAAAGGAAAACGTAGGGGATATAGAAGAGGGCGAAAACTACCTTGACTACTTAAACCCCGATTCATTAAAGGTTTACGAAAACTGTAAGCTTGAAGCGAGCCTCAATGATGCTGAAAAGGGCGATAAGTTCCAGTTTGTAAGACTTGGTTACTTCTGCCGTGATTCCAAGGCGGATGATATGGTATTTAACCGTGCGGTAACACTTAAGGATACCTGGTCAAAACAGAATAAATAATTTTTTGTAGGGGGAGATGAGGACATCGCCCCCTACTTTTTATTTGGAAAATGCAACCTTTTTTATCTTTCGTTTGTATTATTAGTAAAGGAGGCGTTAATATGAAAAAAATATTTGCACTGTTTCTGGCAGTTTTATTGGTATTTACGGCTTTTTATGCTCTTGCAGAAGAAAAAAACACCCTTGCCCGTGAAGAAATTCCTCTTTATGACGGTGGCGGTCTTGACAGACTTGGCATTCTTAAAGGAACAGAAAACGGCTTTGAACTTGAAAGAGAAGTGACGAGAGCAGAGGCGCTTACCTTTATTTCAAGAGCGCTTGCTATGGATGAAGAAATTGCAGAGCCTTCTCCTTTTGCAGACGTAAAAGGTCATTGGGCTGAAAAAACGGTGGATTTGTTTTATGAAAATGGCTTTGTTGACGGCGTTTCCGAAGCGGAGTTTGTTCCCGACAGAAGCGTTACGGGAGAAGAATTTTTAAAAATCCTTCTTTCTGCAATGGGATATTCCGGTATACCCCTTGAAAATGCTCTTGAAAAAGGAAAAGAGACAGGCGTTATTACAAATAACTTTACAAAAAGCGTTGTTGCGCAAAATTTCACGCTTTTAAGAAGTGATGTTTTGAGAATTATACACTCGGTACTTTCGGCGGTATGTGCAGACGGAGTTAATACCTATAAAAAACATATCGAAAAAGGTCTTCTTACAGAAAAGGATTTTGAAGGAGTGCTCTGGTGCGGTACACCCCTCGCCAAGCCTTTAAGCTTTGCCGATA
>JAZRHF010000130.1:0-6550 GCA_045644565.1 Clostridia bacterium
GGAGAGGTTGTATCAACGGATATCCGTGCATATATCGACGGAAAAGAGCTTAAAGCCGTTAATATAGGCGGGAAAATGGCAATAGCCTTAAAGGATTTGAGAGAGTTCGGCTTTGAGGTTTCCTTTGACGAAAAGGAAAAAACGGTAACCGTTTCCGATAAAGGGGGAGAAATAGCTCCTTCCTATATCTATAAAGATGACGGAAAGGAAATCGGAAGCTATGTCTCGGATGTACTTTCTACTGATATAGTGGCTTTTCTTGACGGAGAAAAGGTAGAGTCCTTTAATTCGGAAGGCTACACCCACGTTTACTTCAGAAGTCTTGATGTTTTCGGAGAAGTGAGCTTCGATGAGGAAAAGAGAGAAGCAAGCTTAAAACTTGCTTAAATAATGAAACCGCAAAGTGAAACTTTGCGGTTTTTTATATTTAATAAAAAAATGTTGTCAATTTCTGTTTTTGGTAGTATAATTAGGGAGAAGTTTTTTTAGGAGGCATTATATGAAAAAAATATTTGCACTTATATTAAGCATACTTCTTTTCATATTTACACTTGCGGGATGCACATATAAGGCGGATTTTCCTGAAGCACCACTTCCCGTAACAGAAGAAGAAAAAACGGAGGTTATAAAGCCGGATTATGATTTGCTTTATGAGCCTGTGCTGAAACAATATGTTGCATTTATGCACGAGGTTTTAGAAGGTAATGATCAGTACGACGAACTTGGTGATGACGAAATAGGATTAAGAGAGGCAACCTTCGGACTCGGCTATGAGGCATTTGATACTATCGGCTATCTTATAAAAGATATATCGGGAGACGATGTTCCAGAGCTTTTGGTGGGGATATCCGACAAAAATGAGGGAGCATATACAAAAAACGATATTCTGGCAATCTACACGATTTCGGATAATGAACCCTTTTTCATTCTTGGAGGAAGAAGCAGAAGCAGCTATTCGCTGATGGAAGGAAACAGCCTTTTTTACTACGGCTCATCGGGGGCGGCATACTCCGCTTTCGGAGAACTTGTGTTGTATGAAAACGGAAAAGATGTAGTGTATAGAGACTTCTACCATACGGATATTAACGAAAATTTTGAAGTTCTTCTTTATCATAACACTAACGGCACCTGGGAAAGCAGTGAGTCATCGCTTCTTGATATTACGGAAGAGGAATTCTGGGCAAAGTCCGAAGCACTTGCACAAAAGACGGTTTCCCTTGATTTTAAGCCCTTATCATCTGTTCCCGGAATTGAAATAAGAGTATCAATAAACGTGGATTTTGCAAGTGAAGAGGATTTTGGGAAATATACTGTATTCACCGCTGATGAAAGCGAAGCGCAGACAGGCGTTATTTTCAGGTCAAATACGGATGCCGGAAATTTCAAGCTTTTAGGGCTCAGTTATGAGGGGAACGATGAAGCGGGAGAGATAGCATTTTCCGAAGAAGTTCTTTTTGAACTTGAGGCATTGGAAAAAGAAAATCCTTTAATTGTTAAAATGACATTTTTCGGAACAATACCTTCCTATGGAATTTCATATACGGATTCCGACGGTACGGAAAAACGTTTTGCGATTGTTATGAGCGGAGTGGACGGAAGCCTTATGCTTTCCGAAATGTAATTGAAGGTGCAATATGAACACTTTGATTGAAATTTTTGACGAATGTCAGACTGAAAATATAATAGCTTCTCTTTATCTGAACCCCGAAAGAATTGTTTTTCTGGGATTCCCCGAAACAATGACAGAAAAAAAGGTGGCTTCCTTAAGAAAGTTTTATAAATTAAGGAATGAAGATGCCGTTCTTGAATTTGAGTATGTGGCGGAAAGCACTCTTTCATGTGTGGCGGAAAAGATAGGCAGTATAACGGAAAAATATCCCGACTGCTGTATTGATATAACAGGGGGGAAGGACGTTATTCTTACGGCGACCGGAATGGTGACATCGGGCAAAAACATTCCTGTTATAAGGGTGGATAAAAACGGAGAAATTAAGGTTTTAAGCGGATTTTTCAACGAAAAAACAAGCGGGAAGGTAAATGTTTCCATTGAAGAAATAATAGCCCTTAACGGTGGCGCAACGGCAGGAAGAACACCTGTAAGCCTTGAAGAGGATTTTAAGAAAGATATAAAAAAAGCATGGGAAATTGCAAGAGAAGGATGCGGAAACTGGAACAGGCAGACTTCCGCTTTCGGCAACTTTGAAAGATTCGGAGAAACTGATGGTAATCTAAGGGTCAAGGCAAGATATGACGACTTAAAAAGAGCTAAAAAAGAGTTTTATTTGAACCGCGGAATAATAAATTCTCTGATTGCGGAAGGGCTTATAAAGGACTATTACGAAACTTACGGAGAAGTATCTTTTTCCTACAAAAACGATGATGTAAGACGCCTTCTAACAAAGGCGGGGAATGTATTGGAATTTTATGCTTTTATAATATTGATTGAAAGCGGTAAGTTTAATGATTCCACCGTAGGTCTCATTGTGGACTGGGACGGAATTGTGGGAGAGAAAAGCGGCGTAGAAACAAGGAATGAAATTGATATTATGCTCATGAAAGGCATGAAACCGATATTCATTTCCTGTAAAAACGGAGAGGTACATAAAGAGGCACTTTATGAGCTTTCGTCCTTATCTGAAAGATTTGGAGGAGATTACGGAGAACAGGTACTTTTAGCTACATATCTTTCCGGTGACGAGGACAAAAAGAAGTACCTTGTAAGCAGGGCAAAGGACATGGGAATAAAGCTTATTTACGGCATTGAAGAAACCGGAGAAGAAGGCTTTAAGGAAAAAGTTAAAGAAATATGATTGCGTAAAAGCAGAGCGGTTATTCCGCTCTGCTTTTTGTATATCGCATTATGCGGTATCAAGCTTATTTGTTAGCGGGTCGAGGGATTCTTCGCACAGGGATTTTAAGCCAAAATCCCATGGCTCAGAATGACAGCGGGGGAGCATGGAATGGTGGCGGTGTGTGTCGTTTCCCTGTCATTCTGAGGGCTTCGCCCGAAGAATCTCTCGATGAGCGAATAATGAAATAGTGCACCCGAATCGGGCGGGGGCAGAGCCCCGCCCCTACGGTTTAGGTGGGTTAATATCGGTTATTTTTGTAGGGGAGGGCTTCAACGCCCTCCCGTTTTCTTTTTCTGTCATTCTGCAAAGCCAACGGACAACGGCGTGTTTCCTTCCCTGTCATTCTGAGGGCATTGGCCGAAGAATCTCTCGATGAGCATAAAGCTGAAACAGGGAGGGAGTCAAGGGATTCTTCGCACCGGGATTTTGACCAAAATCCCTACGGCTCAGAATGACAGTGGGAGCATGGAATGGTGGCGGTGTGTCGTTTCCTTCTCTGTCATTCTGAGGGCATTGCCCGAAGAATCTCTTGATATACACGAAACTGAAGAAGGAGGCTGTCAAGGGATTCTTCGTACCGGGATTTTGAACCAAAATCCCTATTGCTCAGAATGACAGCGGGTGGAGCAAAATGACGAGGAAAGCACTCAAGGAAACAATGGAGGCAGACAAAAAACTCTTGACAAACTGTAATAACTGTATTAATATAGATAGTACAGAAAGGTGGTGATAAAGTGATAAAGCTGGATTACAGGGACTCTCGTCCTGTATATGAACAAATTAAGGAAGAAATGAAAAAACTTATAATCAAGGGGGCGATAAAAGCTGATGAAAAAATCCCTTCGGTGAGAATACTTGCATCAACTCTTTCCATAAATCCCAATACAATTCAGCACGCATACAGAGAGCTTGAAGCAGAAGGGTACATCTATTCAAGAAAAGCAACGGGCTATTTCGTTGCACCGATAACAGATGATGTAACCAAGGAAAAGAAAGAAAAGCTCATTTCGGAAATGAAGGGCATATTAAAAGAGCTTAAATACTTAAATACAGATAAAGAGGAGATTGATTATCTCGTTGATAAAATATTCGGAAAGGAAGGTTAATAATGATTAAAGCAAACGGTATTACTAAAAAATTCGGCGATTTTACCGCACTTGATGAGCTTTGTCTTAATGCTGAAAAAGGCTCGGTTTACGGTCTTGTCGGTCCGAACGGAGCAGGTAAAACCACTTTTATCAAGTGCTTACTCGGTATATATAAGCAAAACAAGGGTGAAATTACGGTTGACGGAAAAACTGTGGCTGAAAACCCCGTAAAGCAGAAAATTGTATACATAGGCGACGATTTATACTTTTTCCCCGGCTACACCATCCGTGATATGGCAAAGTATTATGCAGGCATTTACGAAAGCTTCAGCTGGGAAGAATATGAAAGAATAAAAAATGTTTTCGGACTAAACGAAAAAAGCAAGCTTAAAAGGCTTTCGAAGGGTATGAAAAAGCAGGCGGCTTTCTGGATAGGGATATCCTGTCAGCCTGAAATATTGGTTTTGGATGAGCCTGTTGACGGACTTGATCCCGTAATGCGAAAGGCTATGTGGGGTGTTGTCCTTGAAAAAGTGGCAGAAGGAAACTTAACCGTTCTGGTTTCAAGCCACAACTTAAGAGAGCTTGAAGATGTGTGCGACCACGTTGGAATTATGCACGAAGGCAAGGTCGTAATTGAAAAGTCACTTGACGATGTAAAAGGTAATATCCACAAGCTTCAGCTTGCCTTTGAAGGAGACATTCCCGAAGAATTAAAAGCAGAGCTTTCGGTTCTCAAAGAAAGCAAAATGGGAAGTGTAAGTCTTTTAATAGCAAGAGGAACGGCGGAAGAATTAAAGGCAAAGGCGGAAAAATACAATCCTTTGATTTTGGACATTCTGCCCCTTACGCTGGAGGAAATATTTATTTACGAGTTGGGAGGTATGGGCTATGTTGTCAAAAACGTCATTTCTTAATAAAAGCATCATAAAATCGGACATTAAGCGATTCTGGTGGCTTTCTGTGCTTAATATGCTCATAACCTTTTTCTCGGGCACTTTCTTTGTAATGAATGATTATATTTTCGGATACAGATATGATTACAGTATAAGATTTACAAGCCTGCCTCACAGCTACTATTTCGCAATGGCTCTTGGTATGGGATTTGCACTACTTACAACGGTTGCGGTTTTTACATACCTAAATAAGTCGGAGCAGGTGGCATTTTCCCACGCCTTTCCGATGACGCGCGGTAAACAGTATATGTCTCACCTTACATCGGCGTTTATCCTTTGCGGAGCATCGGGTGTTATAAATGCGCTTATAATATGGATTTATACCTTTAACGATGTGGTTGCGAAATATTTATCGCCCATTGTGGCGCTCAAGTTTTTAGCGGTTTATCTTACTTATTCCGTACTTATAATTTCGCTTACCGCTTTTATGCAAATGCTAACGGCATCAAGCGTTGCGTGCAGTATATTAACCCTTTGCGTTGCGGCAATTCCAATCGCACTTGAAGGCTTTTTCATGGGTTTTTCAGAAACTCATATTTACGGATATGAAGCGGACTATAATTTCTTTACAGCGAAGATATTTTACCTTTCAATGGAGGAAATTCTCTCTGTGCAGTTTTTAATTTACCTTGCTTTGATTGTTATCTTTTTGGTAGCAGGATATTATCTTTATAAAAAAAGAAGGCTTGAATGTTTCGGAGAGGTTTGTGCATTTTCTGAAACAAGACCTTTGTTTATCTACACCGTGGCAGTTTTCGCAGGTATGGCAAGCTATCTCTATTTCGGAAACTTTTACGAGCCTAACATTTTCTTTATGCTTCCCTTTGGTATAATTGGTGTTGTGGCATCCTATATGTTATCCAGAAAGAGCTTCAGCCTTCGGGGTATACATAAGCCGGTTATTATATACACTCTTTTCGTGGTTGCTTTGTTTGCAGTTGTAAAGTTTGATATTACGGGCTATGAAAGAAGAATCCCCGATGCTGCCGATGTTGAATATATCGAACTTCCGGGAAGAACGGATTATGAAGTTACAGGCTTTTATCCCGATGAAAAAAAGGGAATGAGCGAAATTTATTTCTTCCGTTATGATGAGCCTTTCGATGGAAAAATAGCCGATTTTGCCGAAATCGAAAACGTAATAAACCTTCATTCATATTTAATTGACAACAGAAACGATGAAGGAAGATTTTTAAGGATAAACTACAAATTGAAAAACGGACAGCTTATAAAACGCCGTTACAGAGTTGATGCATATAACGATGCGGATTACTTAAAGCCTATATATAACTCCGAAAAATACCGCAGTATGATGTACGAAATAGCAAACGGTCAGCCCTGGGAAGTCAGTGAAGTATGGCTTTATGATGAGCGTGTAGGCGAGATTCACGAACATACGGCTGAGGCTGAAATAAAAAAGATTACCGAAGCTTTCATAAAGGACATAAAGGAAACTCCTTATGAAAAAATGGAAGGAATTTTGGAGCACGATAATGTGATGCCCACAAGTATACATTTTACCTGCAAAATAAAGGGAAAGTATGATTCGGACAAATTTAAGGATACTGTTGCAACAAAAACTCTTGTATACAGGGTTTCGACTAATTTTGTAAATACAATAGCCGCTCTTTCCGAGCTTGGATGTTATGAAGCA
>JAZRHF010000131.1:0-20660 GCA_045644565.1 Clostridia bacterium
ATCCATTCTCATATCAAGTGGTGCATCCTGCATATAAGAAAAACCTCTGTCCGCATCATCAAGCTGAGGACTGGATACCCCAAGGTCTGCCATAATTCCGTCAAAGCCGGAAATTTCATTTTGTTCCGCCGCTATATCAATTTCAGAAAAGTTACCGTGATAAAGCTTAACCCTTTCGGAAAATTCCGAAAGCCTCTCCTTTGCTACAGACAGTGCCAAAGGATCTCTGTCTATTCCGAGGAGAACCGCCTTATCCGTAAGCTCCAAAAGCCTCTTGCTGTGTCCCCCACCGCCCAGGGTCATATCACAGTATATTCCGTTTTTATCGGTTATTATCCCGTCTGTAAGTTCTTCTTTAAGAACCGATACATGATTAAACTCTGGCATTTTTCTTATTCTCTACTTTCTGAGCAGTTTTTTCCAAAGGATGCTCTTCGTCAAGCAAATAACCATGCCATGTTTCACCGGGCCAGATTTCAATTTTATTAAGGTTACCGATAATACTTACCTCTTTATCAATTCCCGCTCTTTCACGGAGTACTGGAGGAACAAGCATTCTTCCCTGTTTATCTATATTGATATCCATACCGCCTGATGCCATGATTCTTATTCTTCTTCTGTAGTCCTCATCGGTTTCGTGTTCGAGATCTTCAAAGAGCTTTCCGAGGAATGCTTCCCATCCCTCATCATCATAAACCGTAAGACACGAATCATAACCAACGGTGATGTGACAATGGTCACCCAACATATCTCGGAACTTGGCAGGAAGTATAACTCTGCCTTTTTCATCCAAAGTATGAGCGTATTCACCGTAAAAAATATTTCTACCCATCCCTGCCACCTCCTTTTTCAGGTTTTTAAACCACTTTTTACCACTTTTTTGCCACAATCTTACTACCTTGCTACTATTATAAACCACTTTTAACAAAATTTCAATAGTTTTTTTAATTTTTTTCATGTTTTTTTGAAATTTTTTTGACTTTTTTTATCAGCAGTTCTATAATATAGAAGTAATATCAACAAATCGGAGTATGTTATGAGTAAAAACTTAATTTTGCGGTGTATAACCGCCGTTCTTATCATTCTGAATATGTCTGTCATTTTCGGCTTTTCCTCGGAAAAAGCCGAAACATCAAAAGACACCAGCAAAAAAGTAACCGAAACAATTTTGGAAATCACGGTAAAAGATTTTGATTTAAAACCCGAACCTCAGAAAAAAGCGCTTATTAAAAAATTTGACGGAAAGATAAGAACCCTTGCCCACTTTTCCGAATACACACTTTTAGGCTTCCTTTTTGCAATGCATTTTTCCCTTTACAAATTAAATGCATTAAAAAAAGCATCCCTTTCCGTTTCGGGATGCACAATATATGCAATTTTAGACGAAATACATCAGATTTATGTTCCCGGGCGAAGCTTTCAGTTTTCTGACATATTGACAGATACCTTTGGCGGCTTACTGGGCACACTGATTATTTTATCAATCATTTACTTTGTCAAAAAGGCAATTAAAAAAACTGCTGTCAGCTGACAGCAGTTTTTTCTTTAGCAGAATTTTTATCTTCTTTAGCATCAAGAACGCACCAGGTTGTCACCGCACCGATTACCACGATGCTTCCCCAGAGAGCGTATTTCCCGGGAGTTTCTCCAACAAAAATCATTACCAGCAAAGGATTGAGCAACGGCTCTATCGCACCGATAATCGAACAGGCAAATCCTGATATTTTATCCACGGCAAGACAAAAGAATATATAAGATATACCAAGCTGAAAAATACCCAATATACCCATGTATAATACATCCGTTCCCGTGACAGTTTCAGGATTAAAGGCGAAATATCCTATTCCGACAACTGCAGTTATAAAATGCCCCAGAACCATTCCGGTAAGCCTTTCCGCCTTTGTCACATGCTCATATATCATGAATGCAAGGGCAATGGACGCTCCTGCCGCAATGGCAACAAAGTTTCCCAAAAGCTTATCTCCGGATAAATTGTCCGCAAAAAAGAGGGCTACACCAAAAAGAGTGCAAAATGCCACCGCAATATCTTTTTTAACCAACTTTTCCTTAAAAAACATCCATGAGAAAATCAAGATGAAAATAGGTTGGGTATATTGAAGCACTATGGCATTTGCCGCATCGGTCATTTTATTTGCACTTACGAAAAGCAAAAAGGTTGCCGATGTGAAAACGCTCCCTAAAAGCACTCTTTTATTCACCGTAATTTTTATTTTAGTCGCCTTCATGTAGCAAAAAGTGCAAAATGCCGCAAAGAGGCTTCTTATTCCGGCAATAACCATGGGACCTGTTGAAATTTTCTTTATTAAAACTCCTGCCAGACTCCACAAAACGGCACAAATTGCCATCTCCAATATTCCTATCGCCTTTTTATTCATGGCTCCATATCTCCACTTCGTATTTTTCATCAATCCCCGTAACTGAATCCTTTATGCCTTCCGATATAATAATTCTTCCGTCTTCCGTCAGCATAATAACTTCAAAATCTTCTTTTTCCCAAAGGTCCTTAGCTCTGTTTTCACCCATTACAAAAATGGCTGTGGAAAAAGCATCCGACTCTGTTCCGCTTTCAGAAATAACCGTCGAACTTATTATTCCGCTTTTCGCAGGATATCCCGTTTCGGGATTTATAATATGGGAGTATTTTTCCCCGTTCTCCTCAAAATAGCGTTCATAGCCACCCGATGTGGATATAACAACGTTTTTCGCTTTTATGTACCCTGCATAGCCTTCACCGTCGGGGGAAGCTATGGCAACAGTCATATCCTCATTCCCGTATAAAAGCACCGTTCCTCCCAAGGACACGGTTGCTTTTTTTATTTTGTTATCGGAAAGAATTTTTCTGCATCTGTCGGCTCCGTACCCTTTTGCTATTGCACCTAAATCAATCTCTGTCCCTTTATCTTTAAGCGTTTCTTTTATCTCTTCTTCCGAAGGAACTTTGAATGAATCTTTAGTAAAACCCCAAAGTTTTGTAACAGGATAAATCCCCGCATCAAAGCTTCCTTCTGTTACTTTTTCAAGGTGTTCACATTCCGAAAGAATTAAAGAAAGTTCTTCTGTTTTGTCGCCACACTCATTATAAATAAAAAGCGAACCCTCTCCGTTTACGGAATATTCTTTATGGAGTCTTAAGATTTCTTCTTCAATTTCTTTTAGTGCCTTATTTGCGGATAATCCCTTTGCTTTTAAGGAAATCACCGTATCCATGGCAAAAAAGTCTTTACTTACCTCTTTTCTGCCCCAAAAAGCAAAAACCATCAGCACCATTAATAAAAGCAGTATTACTGCCGAAACTTTCTTTCTCATAAATTAATCTGATTAAAAATTGGTTCCGTTCCAGCCCCAATGGAAACACTCTTCATATTTCACATAAATTTTATCGGGAGCAATTGAAAGCACTTTTCCGAAAATTCCAGTTATCTCTTTTGTAAGAGCCTCATAATATTTATCCTCGGCAGTACCGAAAATCTTAACTTCAATATATGCCATATCTGAAGAATCGTCGCCTGCAAAATACATTTTAACATCATCCTCAAACGAAAGCATAAGCCACTTTTCTGTTTTTCCCGGAATAAGCTCTATCGCCTTTCCGAGCAGATTTTTAAGTTCCTCTCTTTTTTCGTCTGTCACCTTTACAGTTGTTTTTGTATCTATAAACGGCATAATATCACCCTTTCTGAAAATTATATTAATTTTATAACACAAAAAGTTCTCTGTCAAGAAAAATAAAATAAAAATTCATAAATCAATAACTATATGCATAAACTAAATATGCATTGCATTTTTTATAAAAATACCTAAAAAATTGTAGATTTTGTAACATTTATGTGTTATAATGATTTAAATCGGGGAAAATATCTTCTTATTTAAATATATAAGAAAACGAGGTGCTTATATGGCGGATAAAAGAAAAAACACTCTTGATGCATTTTTGCCTTTATTTAATTCAGGCGAGGCAACCGATGCATATAAATATATGGGTTGCCAGAAAGCTCCGAAAGAAGGATTCACCTTCAGGGTGTGGGCTCCAAATGCCCGTTCTGTAAGACTTACGGGTGACTTTAACTCCTGGGACAGGGAAGCTTTTATGGAAAACATCGGATACGGCGTTTTCGAACTTACCGTTCCTTCCGCAAAAGTTTATGATTCTTATAAATACTATGTTGAAAAGGCAGACGGCACATTCATCTACAAAGCAGATCCCTACGGCTTTCATATGTGCACCCGCCCCGACAATGATTCAATGGTTTATGATTTAGAAGGCTTTAACTGGACTGACAAGGAGTATCTTAAAAAGCAGAAAAAGCAAAACACATTTGAATCCCCTGTCAATATTTACGAGGTTCATTTAGGTTCTTGGAAGAAATTCTCCGACGGAAACTTTTTCTCCTACCGCCTTGCGGCAGACGAGCTTGTTTCTTATGTAAAGAAAATGAACTATACCCATATAGAGCTTATGCCCGTCTCGGAATACCCTTACGATCCTTCCTGGGGATATCAGGTTACCGGTTACTATGCTCCGACATCGCGATACGGAACTCCTCACGATTTTATGTATCTTGTAAATAAGTGCCACAGCGCCGGAATCGGCGTTATTATCGACTGGGTTGGGGCTCACTTCCCCAAGGACGACTACGGGCTTATTGAATTCGACGGCACCTGCTGTTATGAATCAAACGACTATGTTATGAACGAGCATCCCGACTGGAATACGAGAATTTTCAACTACGGCAGAAACGAAGTCCGCTCTTTCCTTATTTCTAACATAATTTACTGGCTGGACAAGTACCACATAGACGGAATAAGAGTTGATGCAGTTGCATCTATGATTTACCTTGATTACGGCAGAAGCGGAAGAGAATGGCACCCGAACTATTACGGCGGAAATGAAAATCTTGAAGCTCTTAATTTTATGCGCTGTATGAATAAGGCGGCATTTACATTTAACCCTTCCGTAATGATGATTGCAGAAGAATCCACCGCCTACCCAATGGTTACAAAACCCGGAGATATTGGCGGACTAGGTTTCAATTACAAGTGGAATATGGGATGGATGAACGATTCCCTTTCCTATATGTCAACAGATCCTATTTTCAGAAAGTCAAAGCATAACAATTTAACCTTTTCGCTTACCTATGCTTTTTCAGAAAACTTTATTCTTCCCCTATCCCACGATGAGGTTGTTCACGGCAAAGCTTCAATGATAGGTAAAATGCCCGGTTCCTATGAAGCCAAATTCAATGACCTCCGTGCCTATTATGCTTATATGGTGGCACACCCGGGAAAGAAGCTTACTTTTATGGGGAGTGAATTTGCGCAGTTTATCGAATGGGATTATAAAAAAGAACTTGACTGGTTTCTGCTCTCTTATGATTCCCACAATCGTATGCATAAATTTGTCCGAGACTTAAATAAATTTTACCTTGACAATCCTCCGCTTTACGAAAACGACTCCGACTGGAACGGCTTCCAATGGATAAGCGGAGATGATAACGAACAAAGCATCATAGTATTCCGCCGCATCGATAAAGAAGGCAACGAGCTTATCGCCGTGTGCAACTTCTGTCCCGTAAGGCGTGACCATTACAGAATCGGCATACCGGCAGGCAAAAAGCTCACCCCCATATTTTCATCGGATTATAAGAAATACGGAGGAACGGGAACTCCCCTTCGCACAGTTCCCGTAAAAGAGATACCTTTCCACGGACTTAATTTTTCATCGGAAATCACAATCCCTCCGATGAGCGTTACTTTTTATAAAACAGTCAAATAAACCTATTAAATAAATGTTAGGAGGCTTATTATGTTAAATAAGAGCAAAGAATGTGTAGCAATTCTTCTTGCAGGCGGTCAGGGCAGCAGACTTATGGTTTTAACCGAGGAAACCGCAAAACCAGCCGTTCCCTTTGGAGGTAAATACCGCATAATCGACTTCCCCCTGTCTAACTGCGTAAATTCCGGCATTGACACCGTAGGTATCCTGACACAATATCAGCCTTTGGAATTAAATGACTATGTAGGAACAGGCCGTCCCTGGGGACTTAACAGAAACTTTGGCGGAGCGCATATCCTTCCTCCCTATTCCAAGAGCAAAAAATCCGAATGGTACAAGGGTACTGCGAATGCAGTATATCAGAACATTCCTTTCATAGAACGCTACAACCCGGAATATGTTCTGATTTTATCCGGTGACCATATTTACAAAATGGATTATTCAAAAATGCTTGATTTCCATAAGGCAAAAAAATCCGAATGTACCATTGCGGTACTTGACGTTCCTATAGAGGAAGCAAGCAGATTCGGTATTATGAATGTAAATCCCGACTCTTCCATTTATGAGTTTGAGGAAAAGCCGAAAAATCCCAAAAGCACAAAAGCTTCTATGGGCATTTACATCTTCAACTGGAAGTTATTACGTGATTATTTAATTGAAGACGAAGAAGACGAAACCTCATCAAACGACTTCGGTAAAAATATAATCCCGAAGCTTATAGAAAACGGCAAGAGACTTTTTGCTTACGGCTTTGAAGGCTACTGGAAGGATGTAGGAACAATCGACAGCTTATGGCAGGCAAATATGGATTTACTTGATCCTGAAAGCGGACTTAACTTAAAGGATTCAAAATTCAGAATTTATGCAAGAAACTATGCCCAGCCCTCAAGCTACATAGCGAAAAATTCCGCAATTGACAATTCTTTTGTTGCCGAAGGTTGCTCTATAAAGGGAACTGTTAAAAACTCCATCATTTCAACCGGATGCACAATTGAAGAAGATGCTATCGTTGAAGACAGCGTAATTATGCCGAACACCATTATAAGAAAAGGCGCAGAGATAAGATATGCCATTTTATCTGAAAACGTTGAAATTGACAAAAATGCAAGAGTCGGCGACAAACCGGAATACTACCCGAAATCCGAGTGGGGCATCGCAGTTATCGGTAAAGGAAACACCGTTGCCGCAAATACTGTAATAAAACCCAAGGAAATTATATAAGGAGGTGTCTTTTATGAATATAGCAGGTATTATATTTTCAAATCTTTTTGATGAAAACTTCGGTTTACTCACCAAAAACAGAACCGTGGCATCTCTCCCCTTTGGCGGAAGATACCGTCTTATCGACTTTGTTTTATCCAATATGTCTAACTCCACAATAACAAATGTGGGTATTGTAACAAAGTACAACTATAAATCACTTATGGATCATTTAGGTTCATCTGCAGAGTGGGACTTAAACCGTAAAAACGGCGGAGTTTATCTTCTTCCTCCCTTTTCTTCGGGACAGACGACAGTTTATCAGGGAAAATTGGAGGCACTTTTCTCCGCGTTTTCCTTCCTTGACAAGGTTGATCAGGACTACATCGTTTTATCGGACTCTACCGTTATATGCAACATCGACTATGACGAAGCATTAGAAGCACACATAAATTCAGGCTCTGATATAACAGTAATCGCAAACAAGGTAAAGGCTGACAAGAACAGAAACTATGCCATGATTACAGAAACCGCAAGGAAAAAGGTTACTGAAATTTTAGTTGACTATCCCGCATTAAAAGACGGAGCTCTTGCTTCAATGGGTATGTATATCATGGAAAAGAACAAGCTTATTTCCGCAATAAAGGAAGCTGTTTCCAAGGGCAGACACCATTTGGAACGTGACCTTATACAGCACGAATTCAACAAAGGCACAATGAGTGTAAATGTATTTGAATTTAAAGGAAAAGTTATAAGAAACAACAGCATTGCAAGTTATTTTCACAATAACTTAGCCCTTATTTCCGATGATGAATTAAGAAAGGATATATTCAATCCCGCACGTCCCATTTACACCAAGGTGCGTGACGAAGTTCCTACATACTACTCGGAGGATTCTTCCGTTTCCGAGTGTCTTGTCGCAGACGGATGCCGTATTAAGGGTACTTTGGAAAATTCTGTTTTGTTCCGTGATGTAAAAATTGAAAAGAACGCCATGGTTAAAAACTCAATCATTATGCAGGGCAGCAAGATAGGCGAAGGATGCAGTATCGAATACGCAATCATCGACAAGGATGCAAAAATATCCGACGGAACAATATTAAAAGGTTCTGCAAACTCACCTATCATCATCGAAAAAGGAGAAACCGTATGAAAATACTTTTCGCAGCAAGCGAGGCCGCACCTTTCATTAAATCAGGCGGTCTCGGGGATGTATTAGAAGCACTTCCGTCCGAACTTTCAAAAGATCCCGGATATGAAGTTTCCGTTATACTTCCCTACTATAAAACACTTAAGGAAGATTCCTCTTTCAAGCCCGAATTCATAAAGAATTTCTATATTTCCATTGCTTACAAGGAAAATTATGTCGGTGTATTTACCTTAAAGAGAGGAAATGTAACCTATTATTTTATTGATAACGAATATTTCTTCCTCCGTGACGGCGGATATTACGGTCACTATGATGACGGAGAGCGTTTTTCCTATTTCTCAAAGGCAATACTTGAAACCCTGAAGGAGATAAATTATTTCCCCGACATCATTCACTTAAACGACTGGCAGACGGCTCCCATCCCTGTTTACTTAAAAGCACATTATGCTCATATGGAGGAATATTCCAAAATAAGAACTGTGTTTACCATCCACAATATAGAATATCAGGGATATATGCCTTATGATTTTGCCGAAAATATAATGGAACTTAAAGGCGAATGGGTAAATGTTTTAACTTATAACGGAAGCATTAATTTTATGAAGGGCGCAATTGTTACGGCTGATAAAATAACCACCGTATCAAGAACCTATGCACACGAAATAAAATATGCATATTTTTCACACGGCTTAGATCCCATCTTAAAGGAAAACGAATATAAGCTTACGGGCATTGTAAACGGCATCAACACAGATATTTACAATCCGAAAACGGATAAAAATCTTCCCGCAAACTTTTCTGCCACAAATCCTTCAGGAAAAGCAAAGTGCAAAGCGGCTCTTCAGGAAGAACTTGGTTTAGAGATAAGGGACGATGTTCCCATTGTATCAATGGTTACACGTCTTGTTTCCCACAAGGGGCTTGAGCTTGTGGAATGTGTGATTCACGAAATGATGAAGTTAAACATTCAGCTGGTTGTCCTTGGCACAGGCGAAGCCCGTTTTGCGGAAATGTTCCGTTTTGCGGAATATTATTATCCGGGCAGACTTAAAGCTGAAATAAGATTTTCAGGCGCTCTTGCATCGAAAATTTACGCCGGAAGCGATTTATTCTTAATGCCTTCAAAGAGCGAGCCTTGCGGTCTTTCACAGCTTATCGCAATGCGCTACGGTACAATTCCGATAGTCCGTGAAACAGGTGGACTTTTTGACACGGTACCTGCCTTAAACACCGAGACACTCGATGGCAAAGGCTTTACCTTCAAGCTTTTCAATGCTCACGATATGTTAAATGCAGTTGAGCGTGCATCAAGCTTCTGGTACGATGAAAAGAAGAGAACAAAGCATATAAAATCTTTAATCAAATATAACTCAAGCTGGGCAGAACCGGTAGAAGATTATAAGGCAGTTTATGCTTCTCTCCTCTGATTAAAATATGACTTGCTATAATAATATACAAAGGACGATATTGATGAACTTAAAAAAAGACGAATTCAAAAAATTACTGGAATCTGAATCTTTAAGAAGCTATGGCTGCAGCCTTTCCGAGGCTTCGAAAATTCAGGTTTACAAAACACTCTGTACCGTACTTCGTGACATACTTGCAGAAATGAGAAAAAACTTTGAAGATGAGGTTACTTCCAAAGAGAAAAAACAGGTTTACTATATGTCAATGGAATTCCTTGTTGGAACATCTCTTCACAACAACCTCTTTAATATGGGACTTGAATCAAAGGCTAAAAGCATTTTATCTGAAATAGGCGTATCTCTTTCAGACCTTTACGAAATGGAACCCGATGCAGGTCTTGGTAACGGCGGTCTCGGAAGACTTGCCTCCTGCTATATGGATTCTATGACAAGCTTATCCCTTCCCGGAACAGGCTTTTCAATCCGCTATGAATTTGGTATTTTCCGCCAGAGGATAGTTGACGGCTGGCAGATGGAATTTCCCGATGACTGGCTCAGCCTGGGCGATTCCTGGCTCCGCCCGAGACCTGATGAGTCATTCGAAGTAAAGTTCGGCGGCGAGGTTAAAGAGTGGTTTGAAAACGGCAACTTTAAATCGGAGCATATAAATTACAGCTCCGTTATGGCAGTTCCCTACGATATGTTTATTTCCGGTTACAACTCAAAGGCAGTTAACCCCCTTGTACTCTGGAGTGCAAAGTCTCCCTCCTCTGCTTCGATTGATTTAAGCTATTTCGTACGAGGCGAACACTTAAAGGCACTTGAACAGAACACAATGGCAGAGGTTATAAGTAAGGTATTATATCCTGCCGACGACCACATTGAAGGCAAGAGACTCCGCTTGAAGCAGCAGTATCTTCTTGTTTCCGCATCACTTCAGAGCATACTTAAAAACCACATCAAAAATTACGGAAACCTTGACACTCTCCCCGACAAGGTGGCAATTCACATAAACGATACACATCCTGCACTCTGCGTGCCGGAGCTTATGCGAATTTTAATGGACGAATATTCCTACGGTTGGGACGAAGCATGGGATATAACATGCCGCACTCTCTCCTACACTAACCACACGGTTATGAGCGAAGCACTTGAACGTTGGCCCGAGCATCTTTTCTCCGAGTTACTCCCCAGAGTTTATAAAATTGTAGTTGAGATAAACCGCCGTCTTACCGAAGGGCTTTACAACAGCTATCCCGGTGACGTTGCCAAAATCAACTATATGGCGGCAATATCAAACGGTGAGGTTAAGATGGCAAATTTATGCCTTGCAGCCTGCCATAAGATAAACGGCGTATCAAAGCTTCACTCCGAGATATTAAAGGACAGTATTTTCCACGACTATTACGCCCTGACTCCCGACCGCTTTACCAACGTCACAAACGGTATAGCATACCGCCGTTGGCTTTGCCAGGCAAATCCCGGACTTACTTCCCTTCTTACCGATTTAATCGGTGACGGATTCAAGAAAGACTCATCGAAGCTTGAAGGGCTTCTTGCATATAGAGACGATGCATCAGTACTCGAATCTCTCCGTCAGGTTAAGCGAGACAACAAAATGCGCCTTGCAGATTATATTACAAAGGCAAACGGCATAAACGTAAATCCCGACTCGATTTTCGACGTGCAGATAAAGAGACTTCACGAATATAAGAGACAGCTCTTAAATGCACTTCAGATTATCCATATGTACAGGCAGATAAAAGAAAATCCGAATCTTGACATTCCTCCCCGTACCTTTATTTTTGCCGCAAAGGCATCAAGCGGTTACTTTATGGCAAAGCAGGTTATAAGACTTATCTGTGCTATTGCAAACACCATAAATTCCGATCCCGTTGCAAGAGAAAAGATAAAAGTTATATTCTTAGAGGATTACAAGGTATCCCTTGCTGAAATCATAATTCCTGCAGCAGAAATTTCCGAGCAGATTTCAATCGCCGGAAAAGAAGCTTCGGGTACCGGCAATATGAAGCTTATGATTAACGGTGCCGTTACACTCGGTACTCTTGACGGTGCAAACGTTGAAATCCACGAGCAGGTTGGCGACGATAATATGTTCCTTTTCGGCCTTACCACTCCCGAAGTGAATGAGCTTTGGAAAAACGGCTATGATCCTTTAAGCTATGTCCGCCGTGACAGAGAGCTTTCTGCAATAATCGATATGCTTACAGACGGCTCCTTCGGCTGGAAGTTTGACGATATTGCACGCTCATTACTCACAAATTCCTTTGGTCAGGCAGATGCCTATATGACTCTTGCCGACTTTGGCGACTATGTAAGAGCGCAGAATGATGTTTCCGAAACCTATAAGGATAGGGATAAATTCACGAAGATGTCCCTTACAAACATCGCAAAGGCAGGAATTTTCTCATCAGACAGAGCAATTACAGAGTATGCTAAGAACATCTGGTATATGAAATAAAAAGGAATGTTAAGGCACACAGGAAATTCCTGTGTGCCTTAATGAAGGTAGTTAAACTATGCGCATATTATACGACAGCAAATCAGAACTTCATAAAAAACCCTTTGGTTGCTTAAAGCGAAACGAAGAATGTAATATCACAATTCACATTCCCGAAAGTTGCAAGACAAAAAAAGTTTCTCTTATTATAGCAGACGAAGAAGGGCTTAATATAACACTTCCACTCACTTTATCAGAAACTGGTGGAGCTTATGAATACTGGAACGGAACGTTTTCTCTTTTCCGCACCGGGCTTTATTTCTATCATTTCCTTATCGAAACCGAAAGCACCACCTTCCGCCTCTATAAATGGGGCATTGATGCCACCAATATGGAGGAAGGCGACCTATGGCAGCTTTCCTGCATTCCCGAAAGCTTTTCCGTTTCCGATGATTTCAAGGGAAAGGTTTTTTATCAGATTTTTCCCGACAGATTTTATAAAGATAAAATCCTTCCCGCCGAAGAAAAAATCACACCTTATGTCATTCACGCTGACGAAGCGGAAATCCCTGTATTTTTACCGGATGAAAACGGCATAATTCAGAACAATGACTTTTTCGGCGGAAACATAGAAGGCATCATAAAAAAGCTCCCCTATCTTAATAATTTAGGTGTGGGCGTAATTTACTTAAATCCCATCTTTTCGGCATATTCAAACCACCGCTATGACACTTCGGACTATAAAAAAATCGATCCCCTACTCGGCACGGAAGAAGATTTTTCTTTGCTCTGTAAAAAGGCTCACGAAATGGGTATTAAAATTATTCTCGACGGTGTATTTTCCCATACAGGATGCGACAGTATTTATTTTGACAAATCCGGTCGCTATGAGAATGGGGCGTATCATAATCCCGACTCACCATATAAGGACTGGTATCAGTTTACGGACTATCCAAAATGCTACACCTCCTGGTGGGGCATTGACACTCTCCCTTGCGTTAATGAAATGTCAGAATCCTTTATAGATTATATAATAGATAACGAGGACTCTGTTATTTCCCATTGGATGAAGCTTGGCGCTGACGGCTTCAGACTGGATGTAGCCGATGAGCTTCCCGATGAATTTATCAAAAAGCTTCACGAAAAGGTTCATAAAATAAAGCCCGACGGTCTTGTTTTAGGTGAAGTGTGGGAAGATGCATCAAACAAAATAAGCTACAGTGTAAGGCGTCGTTATTTCACAAATCACGAGCTTGATTCGGTTATGAATTACCCTTTCAGAGATTATATTATAGCCTTCGTTAAAGGATATATGTCTCCTGCGAACTTTGCATCCAATGTTATGACCATATGCGAAAACTATCCGAAGGATGTTCTTGATGCTTTGATGAACAGCTTATCAACCCACGATACACCGAGAATTTTAACCCTGCTCTCCGATGCCCCCTATCTTGATAAAAGAGAAGACCGAGCTAAATTCCGCCTTTTTGGAGAAATGAAGGAAACAGCAATAAAAAGGCTTAAAGCTGCTGCATTTTTGCAGTTTTGTCTCCCCGGATGTCCGTGTATTTACTACGGCGATGAAGCCGGTATGGAAGGCTTTGAAGACCCGTTTAACAGAGCATTTTTCCCTTGGGGCAAGGAAAATGGTGAGCTTTTGGAATTTTATAAAAAGCTTTCAGCAATTAAAAATTCTCACCCTGCTTTAAAATTCGGAAAAACGGAATTTATAAATGACGAAAACGTCCTTTGCTTTACAAGAACAACAGATGAGGAAAAGCTTTTCGTTTCTGTAGGCAGCACAAATTCCCCCGAAGGAAAGGAAGTTCTTCTGTCAGGCGATGGATTTATGCTTTATAAAGAAAGATAGTGTTAAAAGCACTATCTTTTTTAGTATTGCATTATTTATATAAAAATGTTATTATAAAGTAAGAAAGGATGTGTTAATTATGAAATTCAAAGAATTCTTAAAAAACTTTTTTCTTAATGTGAAAGAAGGAATCTCAAGGTTTTCAATTGCATTCATATGTACGGTTCTGGCTTTTCTCACAATATCATTTGAAATTATTTTCGAAAAAGGCAGCGATGAAGTAATTATCCCGTTATGTATGGCTTATGCTCTTACCGCTGTTTTGTCGGTCCTTTTAAAAACCATTCAGGAATACATAACTGAAAAGCTTAAACCTGTTCTCCAACATGCTCTTTCTGCCATAGCAGGGATTATAGCCTTTATCCTCACATATATAAATTACGAGTCTCTTTATATGGTTATGGCATACGTAGGTATTATCATTGCCCTTTTATGCTTTATTTTCTATGTTATTATGCGAGGCGAAAACCGTGACCTTGCATTTCCCAGACTTTTCACCTCCTGGATATTTACAGGTGCTATATGTTCTGTGCTTTCAAGCGGATTATCAATCTGCATTTCGGCAGTTCAATTGCTCTTGTTTTCCTGGGATGACAGCTATAAATTGTATTTAATTATAAATCTCTTTGTATGGACAATTTGCTTTATAAACATTTTCCTCTCATTTATTCCCAAAAAAGATGTTGCTGTTCCCCAATCTAAAATCTTTCGCATATTCACTTTATTTGCAGGGTTACCTTTATATATGCTTCTTGTTGCAATTCTCCTTTTATACCTTGCAAAAATCGTTATCACATGGAATATGCCGGTCGGCGAAATAAACTGGTTTGCATCCTTTGCTTCGCTTTTCTTTATCTTCTTCCTTTTAAGCGTTATGCAGTATAAGGAAAAATTGGCAACATGGTTTACAAAGTTCGGAGGATATTTCCTCTTCCCCATACTTATCATTCAGGCTGTTGCGGTTTTCGAAAGAATAAACGCCTACGGCCTTACAACACCCAGAACGGTTTCTTTGGTGCTTATAGTAATCAGCATTCTGTTTATTATCGGCTCACTTGTTATACCAAAGCACTTAAATAAAATCGCTCTTGTATCGGGCATAATCGTTTTAATAGTGACCGTTACACCCTTTAATGTAATAGATATGCCCATTGCCAGCCAGACAAATATCTTAAAAACCGTACTTGCCGAAAACAACATGCTTGTTGGTGGCAAAGTTATCCCCAACCCCGACATAGACAGAGATGCTGCAGAAAGAATAATAAGCTCCTACGAATACTTAAAATACGATGCGGATAATATTCCCGATTTCATAAAGGATTCGGATAAAAGCATTGAGGAAATTTTCGGATTTGAAAAGTATATTAAAGACGATAATTATAAATACTGCATCTACAGTGCAAAAGACAGTATTGATATAACAGCTTATAATAAAATGGTTGTTATTGATACCGGTACCGAAAAACTGCCATACGACATTGATGTAAAGCAGATTGCCAAAAATCTATATGATTTATACGGCACCGAAAAAGAAGACTTAGACCTTTATATCATTGATGAAAATACGGCACTTTACATTGAAAGCTTACGTTTTGATGTAAGGGACGAAGAAATAACCTTCTACTACTTAAAAGGTTACGCACTTATAAAAGAATAATAAAAAATCGTGTTCGCAAAAGCGAACACGATTTTTTTATTTCAGCAACACCGCAAACATACCGTAGGGCGCAACCTCGCTTGTTATTTTAATTTTTCTTCCTTCAAGGATGCCTTCTGCTCCGAAGAAGGATACATCTTTATATTCTTCATCAAGCTCTATTTCAAAATCAAAGAGGTTGTCCTCCCAGATATTTGCGAAAAATACAACTGTTTCCTTTTCATCCTTCTTGCAAATCTGATAAACAGCAGGCTCTTTTCTTATATAGCAAAATGCATTGCCAAGGAAATCCTTTATTGTTTTTTCCTGAATATAGGATGTGAAAAGTCCGCTGTCGTACTTATTTATAAAGCCGTCAAAGGTAAATACCAGAAATTCCGTATCGCCGTTTTTATATGTATATGCACCGGGGAACGCAACGCCGAGTGCTTCAAAGTAATATTTCACCTCTGCGCTCTCTTTAAGAACGGGATTATAATATTCAGCCCAGGGATTTGTAAGAGACACTTTGTTAACACCGTCGGATATGCTGGTCGGCACATTCATTGGAGATAAGCTTTCAAAGCCCACATCTATTCCCTGCTCTTTAAGGATTTTTGCACCGGTCATATCGAGAATAAGCTTTTTTGGCATCTTTTCAATCGCACGTACATTTTCACCGAATGCAATTGCATAATCGCTGTCCTCTGCATATACGGTGGGAACGCCTAAAAACGCCAGCATTGATGCTGCAGGAGAAAGAGAGCGTTTCATAAGAGTAGCCGAATTTGTATACTTTTCAGGCAATGTCATATCGGTAAACTTATGTATTTTTTCATAAACCTTTACGCCGTATGCCTCTTTACCTACAAAATGCTCCTCAAGGAATTCATAAAGGGGCTTGTTTCGAAGATGACGCTTCATATAGCCTGTTTCATATTCAGGCGTTGCACGATAGTCAAACATATATTTAAGCTGTCCCATACCGCCGCTTGCGGTAACTGCTGCATCAAAACATTCAAGATAATTTGCGGGAATCATATGTCTCGGACGGGGATATGAATCTGCCTCTGCGAAAACTTCAACTCCGCTTTCCCTGCTCCATGCTTCCTGCATTCTTGCCATTTCGCATACGCTTGAAAGATTTTGACCGTCAAACTTGTTAAGCCATTTGGAAATCCAGTAAGGCGCACCGGTAAAGCGCAAAAACGGCTTTGTATCACCTGCAAAAATTTTAGTAAGCTCTAATGCGTCAACTCCCTCGATATCCCAGGAGGTGTAGCCTGCACAAAAGCCGATTCTGATATTTTTATCAGTTTCATCAACCTTTGCTCTAACCTTTTTTGCAAAATTGCGGAGGGTGTCACCGGAAGCCTTTTCCCACACCTTTCGGTAGCGGTTGCTCTCTCCCGTAAAGAAAAGCTCCTGAATATTTTTGCCCTCCAGGCTTTCGCCAAGTTCATCTTCCATAAGAGCAATATGCTTGTCGCAGAAGCAACCAAGCCCCGGTCTTGCCGATAAACAAAGCTCGTCGTCAATCATTAAAAGCTTAACGCCCTTTTTCACGGTTTTGTCAAGCCATTTAAGATACTTGTCCATATATGCTTCGTCCTCGGGGCAAAAGGCATCCCCGTAGCAAACGGTGTCCGCACCCTTGATTTTTGTAAAATCCTTTATGTACGGAATATGTTTTGGCGCAATAGGACTTCCGTATCCGAGGGAGGTTATCCATACACCCACTTCAAATCCCTTGCCCTCAAAAAACTTTATATTATCTTCAAGAGTTTCCGATCCTTCATTGCCGTCTGTGTAGAAATCTCCTCTGCCAAGTGCCAGAAACACTGTGTCTGCTCCGCAGTCTTTAAGCATAGCAGAATAGGTTTCTCTGTTTTCCTTCTTTACAGCCGTGTTCATAAGTGGAATATAAAGCTTCTTTTTCATAAAAACCCTCTTTTCTTATATTTCGTCAAAGGTATAAATATATCTTTCCGAGATTTTTTTCATTTCTTCAATATAGTCATCCGAGGACTTATCGTAAATGCCCCAGGCGTGCATTCCTGCCGTCTTTGCAGTTTTTACGGCGTTTACGTTGTCATCTATGAATATGCAGTCCGAAACATCTGCATTAAGCCTTTTTGCCGCTTCTATGTATATTTCAGGCTCCGACTTCGGTATACCGAAATCGTCGCAGGACCATACGTTTTCAAATAAATCGAAAAGTCCAAGCCTTTTAAGGCAGGGATCCAGAGTAACGTGGGGGCTTGCGGTTAAAACATTTAAGGAATGACCTTCGTTTTTAAGCCTTAAAAGCGTTTTAGTTACGCCTTCCTTTTCGGGAATTGTATTTTTGTAAGGCTCTATCATATAGTTCGTAAAATCAAGAAGCATTTCGGGGACGGACTTTTTGCATCCTAAAGTAATAAAGTATTCTGCGGACCCCTTAAACCCAAGAGGCGTTATAATTTTAACTATATCAGAAGGATATTCTATGTTGTTGTCCTCTAAAAACCTTATCATTGCACCGCCGAAGGCATCCATCGAGTCAATCAGCGTGCCGTCCATATCAAAAATATACTTCATTTGTAATTCTCCTTATTATTCTCCTTTTGCGTAGGAAACAAGCTCACCTATTGCCTCTTTATCCGTAAAATCGCCGTAGGTATCGCAAAGCTTTATTAAAAGTGCTTCCATTTCTGTGGGATTTTCTTTGCCGCTCATTATTTTCTTAAGCATTTTTATTGCCGTGCGGTGAACGGGAGTAAGCTCCTCCAAAATCATTTTCCCGAGGAAGTTATATATCTTTATATTTCCTGCCCCGTTTTTAAAGTTTTTCTCCATTACTTCGCCGTCATAATATTCTCTGACATCGGGAGGAGTAATTCCCGTGGTGTAAACGATAAGCTTTTTATTTTTAAGCTTTTCATAGTTTTTAGTAATTAAGGACACGCCGTTTATAACCTCGGCATAAAGTCCTCCGCCGTAAATTATGGTGTCGTATTTAAGTAAGTCCTCTGCCTTAACGCCTTTAGCCTCTGCTATATCGCAGGAAAGAGCCTCGGCAATCCATTCGGCGTAGGTTTTTGTACTTCCGTATTTGGTTTTGTAAATAACTATTGCGTTCATATAATCAGCCTTTCTTTATGTCAGGTAATAATTTTACAAGTGAGTTAAGTTCATCGGGGGTTCCTGCCTTTTTAATGGCTTTTGAAAGCTTTTTCTCCTCGGGGAAATTAAGAAGCATATAGCCCCAAAGCTCTTTAAGCTTGTATAAGGTATAGGTTTCCGATTTTAAAACCTCATACCACTCTTTTGCCATTTTCTCGCTGAAGAAGAAAAGTTCCTCTGTTGTAATAGATTTTCCGCCTTTTATTTCTCTGAATATGGCAGGATTTTTAACCGCTCCACGCCCTATCATAACAGATTCAAGGTCAGGATATTTTTCGCATATAATATCAAAATCCTCTTTTTCCCATATATCCCCGTTGTAGCAAAGCTTTCCTTTATAATTATTATATGCATAGGAAAAGGAATCCATGTCGGGAGTTCCTTTGTAAAACTGCTCACGGATTCTTGGATGAACGATAAGTTCAGAAATGGGGTATTTATTAAATATTTCAATTAAATGCGGAAATTCTTCAGCCGAAGAAAAGCCGATTCTCGTTTTAACCGAAATTTTCATATCGCTTTTGCTGAAAATTTCAGAAAGAAATAAATCCAGTTCTTCGGGATTCCTTAACATCCCCGAGCCTCTCCCCTTTTTGGTTACCATCTGAACGGGACAGCCCATATTTATGTTTACTTCGTCATAGCCAAGGGATTTCACATCTTCGGAAAATTTCAAAAAGGATTCGGCATTTCCCGTAAGCACCTGAATTTTCGGCTTAACCTCTTTGTTTTCTTCAGGTGCAATGTCCCTCATACCTTTTCTGTTTACCCGTTCCTGATCTCCCGGGCTTATAAAAGGTGCAAAATAGGCATCGACACAGCCGAAAACTTCGTTATGTACTTTTCGTAAAACCCGAAGGCCAATACCCTCTAAGGGCGCGTAATATAGGTTCATATGTTTTTCCTCGTTTGTTAATCTTTTAATTTGCCAATTTATCAAATTTTCTTCTTAAGGCTTTAACATATCCTTCTAATCCGTATTCGGCATTAGCTTCCAGCCACTGCAAGGTTTTATCAAGAAGCTCTGCTTCGCCTTTGTCATCCGCCACTTCTATCGCAATTTTTTTCGCCATTTTCAAAATATCTTTGCGACACTCATCGCCTCGTACATAGTGCTTAAGATTAGCTGTCCATAGTTTAAGCATATGAGTGTATTTTTTGTTCTTTTCCATTAACTGCTGTTTTGTCACCGTGATGCAATGAGGCTTTGCCGTACAACACAAATCAATAATAAGAAAAGGATTGTCTTTATCTATAGCCAAAGACACAATATACTTATCAGGCACAAGGCTTGGTGCATAATCAACATAGCAAATATCCAGTTTGTCTTTGAAAAGTTCAGGCAACTCTATCATAAACCGTCCGTTGTCGTATCCCGAAACATCTATTTCTATATCTATGTCAGATAAGTCATCATAGGTCCCTTTTACGATGCTTCCGTAAATAGTGGTTTTTTTAACACCGGGAAGTTTATTGAGCAAGAGCATTATTTCGTTAGCTTTTTCTTTTAACATTATACTATTCCTTTTTACTTTTCGCTGTAGTAACAGATGCAATAAGCATTCGTCTTACAACTCCACATTCCTGCAAAAGCTCTTTTGCAACATCTTCAGTGATACAATTTGACCCAACAAGCATTTCAATCCAGTACTCTGTTTCCGCACATTCCTTGAGTGCAACGTGAAACTTATTTATAAAGTCAGCTTTACTTGAAGCGTAATTTGCTTCGTGAATGTTTGCGCCAATTGATGTTGCACTTCTTGTGATTTGATTTACAAGTACACCTCTGCCTTTTCGAGTATCAATGTCATCGCACACAGCTATAATTTTAAGCGCCAGAGTTTTTGCTCGTGTTCTCAGTTCTGAATCTTTCATCATGATTCTCCTTTTGGTGAAGTTTTTGCTAAAAGCAAAAGTAAAGTAGTTCGCTTTGCTCACAGTGAAGTTTTGTCCTGTGGACAAAGTGAAGTTAAGTTTG
>JAZRHF010000132.1:0-2093 GCA_045644565.1 Clostridia bacterium
GATGCGAAGTTCACAAGAACGTAGTAACCTTCTGTCTTGAAGTCGATAGGATAAGCAAGCTTTCTCTTGCCCCATACATCTACGCTTTCAACTGTTCCGTTATCAGCGATAAGCTTCTGGAACTTCTCGGAAAGAGCATTGATTTTCTCCTCCTCAAGTGCGCAGTCAAGAACAAAAATGGTTTCATACTTGTTGATAATTTCAGCCATTTTCTACACCTCCTTCTGGTCTTTGGCCTCGGGCTTTCCCGAAGCAAGGATAGCATTTCATTAAAATGCTATGTTATTATATACTTCTCAAAGGGAATTGTCAAGAGATTTTTTGACAAATTATCTCCCGCAAATTCAAAAAGGTAGTACGCTTTTGCGTACTACCTTAGTTTGTTCCGATTATGATACGAGAGAAATCAGATAGCTCTTACAACTTTTCCGCTTCTCAAGCAACGGGAGCAAACGTGGATTGTCTTGGGAGAACCGTTAACAACAGCCTTTACAGTTTTGATGTTGGGCTTCCAAGCACGATTAGATCTTCTGTGAGAGTGGCTTACCTTAATACCAAAAGTAACACCCTTACCGCATACATCACATTTAGCCATATCTATTTCCCTCCTTAGGAATACTTCAAAATACTTCATTTCATAACGCGCATAGGTTATTCTAACAGATAAAAAACAAAAATGCAAGCATTTTTTTTATTTTTTTCAAATTTCTTCCCCGAAGAGGATGCAGAATCTTTTTTATCCTTGATTTTTTTGCCATTTATAGTATAATAATTAATATATATTTTATATAAGGAAGTAAGAAAATGAAAAATCTTATTATCATTGACGGTAACAGCATCGTAAACCGTGCATATTACGGAGTAAGACCTCTCTCCACAAAGACGGGGATTCCCACAAATGCCATCTTCGGTTTTATGAACATAATGCTGAAATATATTGATGAGTATAAGCCTGACTACCTTTGTGTTGCTTTTGATCTGAAAGCACCTACCTTCCGTCACAAGATGTACGACCAGTACAAGGCACAGCGCAAAGGTATGCCCGACGACCTTGCCGAGCAGATGCCTCACCTTAAAGAGCTTCTTTCTGCAATGAATATTCTTCAGCTTTCACTAGAGGGATACGAGGCAGACGATATTATAGGTACTGTCAGCAGGATATGTGATGAGAGCGGGCTTCGTTGTAACATTGTCACGGGCGACAAGGACGACCTTCAGCTTGCAAGCGATAACACCAGCGTGCTTCTTACTACCACAAGAATGGGGCAAACCACCACCGAGGAGCTTGACGACAAGGGTGTTTTTGAAAAATACGGTGTAACTCCCGAGGAATTTATATCAGTTAAGGCACTTATGGGTGATTCCTCTGACAACATCCCCGGTGTAAAGGGTATCGGTGAAAAAACGGCATTTGACCTGCTTTCTTACTTCCATTCCCTTGACAATATGTACGAAAATATTGAAGATGACCATATAAAAAAGGCTGCAAGAGAAAAGCTTATTGCAGGAAAAGAGGATGCCTATCTCTGTTTGAAGCTTTGCACAATAGATAAAAATGTTCCCATTAATTTTAAGATTGAGGATTCATTATATAAAGAAGCAGATAATTCTGCTCTCTCCAAAAAATTGGAAGAGTTGGAGCTTCGTAAAATAGCAGAAAGGCTGTGTACCCCCGTAGAGGAAGTTCTTCCCACTGTAGAAACACTCCCTGCCACAACAGAAATTATTGAAAAATGTAAAGTTGTGGATTCTTTCTATTTTATAATGGAAGAAAACCTTGTACAGTTTATTTTGGATGGCAAGCCTTATTACGCCGAGCCGACACTTTTAAAAGAGATTCTTGAGAATGAAAGCATTTCAAAGTACACCCACGAATACAAAAAAGTAAAACACGCATTATCTTCCCTCGGAATAAATCTTTGCGGTAGTTTTTACGACAGTGAAATTGCCGAATATATCATTGACCCCACAAGAAACGAATATAATATAAATGAAATTTTTGCGGCATATTCACTTCCTTTGTCGGTATCCTCCATACCTGCACTTTACAAAAAGCAGACAGAAGAACTTGAAAAGAGAGGTCAGCTTTCTCT
>JAZRHF010000133.1:0-16347 GCA_045644565.1 Clostridia bacterium
TTCAGCGGACTAAGGGGAATTCTTCCCGGCAGATTTCTTTTGCTTGTATGCATCGGAGCCTTTTTACTCGAAGTTCTGTTCTTATCCTCCGGAGTTCTTCTCGGTCGGCATCTTAATAAAAAGAAATGACCTGCATTGAAGAATTCAGAAGAAAAAGTTTAAGACAGGTACTTTGCGTCTTATTCAGCCTATTATAAAAAACAGGAAGAAAAAGAGAAGAAGAAATCTTCCCGCTCTTTTTTAGCAAATGTCATTGCCGGTTTTCTTTACAATCATGGAGGGGCACAACCCTTTTCTCCGGAAGCAAAATTATTTACGATGAATATCAAAAAAACATACTTACGACATCTTGAAGAAAAAAATTATAGGCCTTTGAGCAATGTGTCAAGAATTGTTTTAACCTTTCTTCCCCTTTTTCTGTTTACGGTATCATATCTGATAGGCATCTTTGCCTCTCCCTTTTATGAAGAAAGTCACACCGCATATAATCTTTGTTTGTTTGCTGTTAACCTTATTATTTTTACGCTTTTAATTCAGCCTGTATATATTCCGATTTTAAACCGTTCTGTAATCAGTAAAAAGCAAACAAGGATATTATCTGTTTTTGCATTATTTTCTATTGAGGCTATATCACTTCTGTTTTTATTTACAGAATATGACTTTTACTATTTCCTTACTATTATCGGAGTAGCCCTTGTCCGTATTATTCTGTTTTCAATAACCTATCTTATTATATTTTCATCACAAAGACAGAAGCAGGCATAAAAGAATTCCAAAAAGACCGCAATCTTCCCGTAACGGGCATATTTGATGATGCCACAAAAAAGGAAATGGGATTTTCCGACGACTATTCCGTTTCTCGAAAAGGCAGAAATGCAACCCCGTGGCATGTTCCCGAATCGCCGCCTTTTAATATGGAGGCATATAAGAAAAACCAAGAAAGGCTAAAGCTTGAAGAAGAGGCTAACAAGTCGGAGGAAGAAAACTTTTCCCTTGGGGCTTGGTTACTAAATTTACCACTATCCGTGTTATCACTTATACTTGGCAAAGATGCCGTCAGCGGTATGAATCCCGGAACAGAGGTGGCAGAAGATCCTTTGCAAGAAGAAGAATTGTGGAAAAATGGAACTATGAACGATTTTAATAATTAATATCAGTTATTAAGAAGGTGCAGATATGAAAAAACTTTTATTATGGAGATTGCTGATACTTCCAATCGGTTTCGCAGTAGAATGCGTGACAGCGACTTTCGCCGTGTATATCTTAAAAACAACTTCAAAAACAGGGCTTATTGTCGGAGCTGTAACAGGAGTATTAGTTGCCGCAGTTTTATACTTTCTCGCAGGATTTAAAAATTCCAAAGCAAGTATCCCGAAAATATCCTTATGGTATTTTCTATGGACTATAACAGTTCTTGTGATTGCTTCATTTTTTAAGTCTCCCATTTTAGGCCCGGTTGCAGGAGGATTTTTGTTGTTTTCACAAATAAACTTTTTCATGCCGGCAGGAGCAGAAATTTTATGTGCCGTTTCAGCCTTTGTTTTGGAAATTTTCTTTTTATCCCTCGGGGTATTTATCGGCAGACATGCAAATAAAAAGCAATAGATAATGCCAATTACCCTTACTCGGTTGATGGATATAATTAATAATAGAAGGAGCCACAATATGAAAAAGTTTATTATTTGGAGATTTATACTGCCACTTATATACACCGTAATTGCAATTGCTGTGGCGTACGGGACATTCTTCTTTGACTCAAAATATTCAAGTGCTGAAAATGATGTTTTCAGGTTATCACTTTGCATAGCCATATCCATAATTTCAGTTATGTATTTTTTTGCGGGGAAAAAGTATTATGATGTAAATCTCAAAAAGCTTTTACTTATTTTTTCTATTTGGTCCATAATAATATCTTCAGCAGTGCTTCTTACCCGTCAACCTCTGCTCCTATTACTAAGCGGTGCACTTTGTTGTTATACTAACTTCATTCCGGCGGTGTTTCCGGTGACATCTCCTGCACTATGCCTTATACTCGGATTTGCTTTCGAGATGATTATCCTTATAAGCGGAATAATATACGGCAGAATTTCCAACAAATACAGCAATCGTCCATTTTTTACTTATTATAAAATATCCGCTTTGTTATTGTGGTTTATCTCTATGCTCTTTTTCTACTCGATAACTCTTATTTTCTTGAAAATCCCCTATACAGTACTCAATCAAAAAACTGCGCTCGAAACCGGACGTATAGTATCAGGCGTTCTTTGTTGCATGTGGTATTTTTTTGCCGGAATAAAAACCTCAAAGGGCAATTTATTAAAAACTCTTCTTATCATTTCTCTCTGGAACGTACTTGCTGTAATATTAAGATTTGTAACCGACTCATTCATCCCTCTTTATCTTAGCGGAGGCTACATATCCCTTTTGGGTTCAGTATCTGTATTTACCAACTCAAAAGCAATAATTTATTTATCCGCATTCGCATTGGAAATTTTCTTTTTATCCCTCGGGGTATTTATCGACAGACATGCAAATAAAAATAGTACAAAATTAGTTTAAGGAGCAGTTTTTATGAAACAAAGCGATGTTTTCTCTTCTGCCTTATGGCTTGGAAGTGATGATGATAACACCGACGCTTTTTACATCCTCCGCGGAAAATTTTCCGTTTCGAAGGTTAAAAAGGCGACTTTACGAGTTTTAGGTCTGGGCTTTTTCCATTGCTATATCAACGGAAAAAGAGTGGGAGACGATTTATTTTTGCCCCTTACAACGGACTATGAGCCAAGAAAGAACTTCCCTTCGGGCGAAATTTTATCGGGACACAGAATTTATGTTCCCGAATATGACGTTACCCCTATGCTCTGCGAGGGTGAAAACGTAATTGCCATACATTTCGGCGGCGGTTGGTACACCTATAACCACCCTATCGAAAACTTTAAGGACTCCGATATGCGGTTCGGTAAACCCAAGGCTATATGGCGTATTTTCGGAGAAGATGAAGACGGATGCTTTGACCTTTGTTCCTCGGAAAACAACAAGATACTTCCCGGCTTTGCAAGGGACTATTATATGCCACACAGCGAAACCCTTGACTACACAATAGCTAATGAAGAAGCTTTCTCTTTAAGCTTTGACGATGCTTACCTCCCCTGTGCAAAAGAGGCTATCCCCCCTGAAACAGACTTTCTTTTTACGGATTGCCCCAATGACAGAGTAATGGAAGTTTTACCCCTTAAAAAACTTGCGGAAAAAGACGGCTACACCCTTTTTGATTGCGGTAAAAACACAAGCGGTTACCCCGTAATTAAAATAAATGCGAAAAAGGGCGAAGCTGTGACCTTGGTGCTTTCAGAAGAAATAACAAAAGATACTTCCATAGACGATAAATTTTCTCACAGACAGAAATTTACCGTTATTTCCGACGGAAAGGAACGAACCGTCCGACCTCTTTTCACCTGGTTTGGCTTTCGCTATTTCGCCCTTTACGGAAAAGCAGATGTAAAGTGCGTCGAGGTTATTCATTCGGATGTTTCCGTTACCGGTGAATTTAAGTCGGACAATGAAATGCTTAACAAAATCAACGAGCTTTTTATAAACACTCAGCTTACCAATATGCACGGCGGAATCCCTTCGGACTGCCCTCACCTGGAGCGTCGGGGATATACGGGAGACGGAGAGCTTTGCTGTCACGCCGCAATGGATGTGCTTTTTGCAAAAGACTTTTACAGAAAATGGATTGAAGACATATTTGACTGTCAGGATACTTTGACAGGTCACGTTCAGTACACCGCACCCTATACCCATTCGGGTGGAGGACCCGGCGGTTGGGGCTGTGCCATAATCGAAGTTCCTTATCAGTATTATCTCCACTATGGCGAAAAAGAAGTTCTTTCAGAATGCTATCCCAAGGCAAAACGATATTTCGAATATCTCGAAAGCCATTCGGAAAACAATCTCGTAATAACTGACAAGGAAGGCGAATGGTGTTTAGGCGACTGGTGCACACCCACTTCCGTTGCCCTTCCCGCACCCTTTGTAAACAATTATTTTTACATAAAGAGCTTATATCGTGCCATCGAAATTGCAAAAATTATCGGAATTGATTCTGACATTCCCCTTTTCGAGGAAAGAATTGAGGAGCGCAAAAAGGCAATAAAAAACGCCTATTTCAATCCCTGGGACGGCAATTTCCTGGGCGGAATACAAGGGGCAAACGCCTTTGCCCTTGATATAGGTCTGGGAGACTACAGAACTTATCCCAATCTTATTTCCCGATATGAAAAAATGGGCGAATTTGACACGGGTATTTTCGGAACGGATATTTTAATAAGGCTCCTTTTCGAGCGGGGCAACGGCGACCTTGCCGTCAGGTTGCTTACATCAGAAGGCGTTCACTCATTTTCAGAAATGGTTAAAAGAGGGGCAACCACCCTTTGGGAATATTGGCCCGAGTCACTCAGTGACCGTTCCCACAATCATCCCATGTTCGGTGCAGTTACGGCATATCTTTATGATTATCTTGCGGGAATCCGTCAGGAAGAGGGTTCTCATTCCTATGAAAAGCTTATAATCTCCCCCGTTTTGGCGGACGAAATAAAAAAGCTTTCTGCAAAGAGAATGCTTAAAGCAGGAGATGTTTTCGTTTCCTATGAAAAAGCGGATGGCAAGGTTTCATTTACGATAACTATCCCCCACGGGCAGGAAGCAGAATTTATACTGGGTGAAACAAAAATCCCTCTTTCGTCGGGAGAAAATAAATTTATACTTAATTTATAAAACTTTACGAGGTATAATTATGTCAACTACACTTAAAACACGAATTGAAAGCTATGATGTTCAGCCAAACGGATGTATGAGGCAGTCTGCCATTTTCCGCCTTTGTCAGAAGGTGGCGGGAGACGATCTTGATAAATTCGGCGGAAGCTTTGAAAACCTGGTGGCTCACGGAATGACCTTTGTAATTACCAAAATGGAAATTACATATTTTGCCGACATTAAAACCTATGACGAAATTGAAATTGTAACCCATCCGAGAGGCGTTAAAGGCCCCTCCTTTATCCGTGATTATGACATTCTTAAAAACGGAGAAAGGGTTGCCTACGCATCATCCTACTGGGTTTTGATTGACATTGAAAAAAGGCGTTTCTGCCGACCCTCTGCAATTTCGGAGGTTTGCGAAATCATTCCCGATATGGAAAATATGCTCCCGATGGAAATGAAGAAAATCCATCCCGATTTAAGCACCTTTGAAAAAACTGACGAGCGAAGGGTTTATTACTCCTCCATCGACAGAAACAACCATATGAACAACACATTTTACCCCGACATTTTGTTTGACTATCTGCCGGATAGCTATTTAGACACCCTTTCCGGCAAAACCGTAACTGTTCAGTACAGCTCGGAAATACTCTGCGGTGAGAATTTTACCGTTTATACCAAGGAAGAAAATGGCTCCTTTACCCTTTCTGCAAGATGCGAGAAAGAAGATAAGGACATTTTCTCCGCAATGATAAGCATGTAAAAAAGTTGTGGCTTTGCCACAACTTTTTTATTTCACCAAATTTATTACCGCCGCTTTATATCCGGGAAGGCAATCTATCATTACCTTATTTCCCGAAAGGGTTGCCGAAACGCCGATTGCTTCGATTTTTGAATAGGTGCCGTCCAAAATAATTTCGCTTTCTATAATTTCGTCGGTGTTTATATTAAATAGAGCAACGGCAAGTTCTTTTTCGTCCTTACTTTTTCCCTGAACAGTATAAAGATAGGGATTTTTAAGGCACATAGCAGGTATTTTTTTACCGCAAAGCTCCTCAATTACCCTATAAAGTCCCGCCTGACGGTAATAGTTTTTGAAATAGTTTGCATTATCGCCTCCGCTGAAGCCCGAGCAGGTGAACAAAGCATTATAGCAAATGACGAAATATTTTATACCTTCTTTATCCTCGTAAATAAAGCTTCCGGGTGTGTCATCGGGCTTAAAGACGGTTAACACCTTTGCTTCCTTCTTATATTCCACCTTGCAGGTTGAAACCTTGGTAAGCCCTGTTATGGTATCATCCGCTTCGGGGTAGTGTTCTCCCTCAAAGCCCCTTCCTTCAAAGCTTATAAGTCCCGTGTCAAAGCCACGCTCGTTTAATATGCTTGCTCCGTGGATGTCTAAAATAACGCCGTTTTTCATATCCTCTTTCTTTATATAACGGGCGTTTTCCCCAAAGGCTGTGACAGGATAATCGCCTTCCCCGAAATTGGTGGGGATTCCGTTTTCCGCAAAAAGTCTTGCTCCCGTACTGAAGCTTTCTTTTTCAAAATTTCCGTGGCAGAAAAAGTCCTCGGGCATTTTAGTTATGTCAAAATTCCTTATTCTGTGCATTTCTTCAAAAATGCGGACGCCGACTGTCTTTTTATCCTTAAAGAATTTCTTAATCCCCTCTCTTACGGGATTATTTCTGACGTGGCGTGCCACATAGCCCATTTCATAATTTACGGGCCTTACATAGTCAAACATATATTTAAGAATTCCGTCGGTGTCTCCCGATGCCAAAAGAGCAAGGTCAAAAAGTTCAAGATTTGCAGAGCCGCACTTATCGGTATATCTCGGTCTCGGATAAACGTCACCTTCGGAAAATACCTCTACACCCGCTTTTTTGCTCCAAGTTGCCTGCATACGGGTGTTTTCAATCTGGGATGTGATACGAAGATTATTGTTGTGATAAGGCGCACCAAAGGTCCTGAGGAAAGGCTTGGTGTTACCTGCAAATGCTCTTGAAAGCTCCATTACATCGCTTCCCGAATAGTCCCAGGTATCGGGAGTGGTGCAAAAGCCCATTCTTATTTCGGGATTTACTTTATCAAGAGCATTTCTCATTCTCCTTGCAAAGTTTAACATACTTTCACTCTGAACATCCATCCAGATTTTACGGATTTCCTGATTTTCTCTTGAAAATATAACCGATGCAATTTCTTCCCTTGGTATAAATTTTCCGAATTTTTCGGCAAACAAGCGAAGATGCTCATCACAGCAACAGGCGGTATATAAGCTGCCCCTGAAATTAAGGCGGAAGTCATCATCAAACATTATGATATCGGGATTTAATTTTCCAATCAATGTTACAACTTTTTCAAAATGAGTTAAAAACACCTCGGAGAGAGGGCAGAAAACCCCACTTTTTGTATCTCCGTTTGAGTCGGTTATAAGAGGAAAATCCTCAACTAATCTTATCTCTCCAAATTGGTAGCTAAGGGTTGAGCCGTGACCTATGGAGCCTATCCATACGCCCACTTCAAAGCCGTCTTTTTTAAGCTTGTCTATGTAATAAGCTCCCTTTTCGGTATTGGAAAAAAATTCAAAATTTGTCTGTGTGGGAGGATTGAGTCCGCAAACGAAAACCCTTCCTACTCCTGCCTTTTTAAACTCCTCCAAAAATATGGGATAGCTTTCCTCATTAAACGATCCGATGCTTACCGGAACAGCAATTTTATACAAAAAAATCACCCCTTTGCCCTTATTTTAACATTAAACCAGAAAGCGTGCAAGTATTATATTACCGAAAACTATAACTATATTCCTGTTCAGAACGGGCAAACAGAACATACATTAAGCCGAGGAGTAAAAAACTCCTCGGCTTAAATCACATAATTATGAATTCACTTTTCTTTTTATACCCGATAATTTTTTATGTATGTTTTGCGTTTATGGGCATTTTTAACATCTCTTTTTTATTTTGTAATTGTTATTTCCCCTGTTTCTCCGTTCCAGGAAACTGTGTAGCCAAGCTGTTCGGATACGAATCTTACGGGGATAAAGGTTCTTGAATCCTTAATTACGGGAACTGTTCTTAAAGTATAGCGAACCTGTCCGTAGGTAGGATCTTCAACAAACACCAGCTTATAGCCAATCTGAAGTGTTATGTCGATATCTTTGCCCGCAACGCCGATAATCTGGTTATCTCCGTTCCAGGAAATTTCAGCGCCCATAAGCTCAAGCAAGCCTCGAAGCGGGATAAGAGTAGTTCCGTTTACGATGTAAGGTGCAACGTCAATTGTCTTTGTTCCTTCACCATCAGCGTTTTCATACTTGATTTCGTTTGAACCAACGGTAAGTACATATTGTTCAAGGCTGTCATCGTGACCGCCGAGCTGATAGAAGGAAAGCTCCGATGCGCTTACACGCTTTGCAAAATAGTCGGTTATTGTAAATTCAAAATATCTTGCATCAATTTCTTCGGGCAATGTGAATTTTACAGAAGCTGTGCTTTTTTCCATTTTGAAATCTTCAAAAAGCGGGATCCATTCTTCGTTATCGGCACTTGCGAAGATGTTAACGGAAAGCCAGCATCCGTGGAAGTCATCAGTCTGACGGGGAGTGTAAACGATTTCCTTAACCGCAGTTACTTTTCCGAGGTCAACAAGGAGTATTGCCTCTTCCCCTGTTTTAAGCTCTTCTGTCTGCCAGAAGGTTTTGGGAGAACCGTCAAAAATTTTGTCAGCTGTGTGGGTATCCCAGCAAGCGCCCATATATTCTGCCGTAAAGCTTTTAGCATCTATCGGATAAAGGGTACCTGCTTCTTCTCTTGCTGCAAAATCGCCATAGGAAACTGTTTCAAATTCAGGATTTTCGGAAAGAACATAAATTTCCGCCATTGTGCCGTAGCCTGCGTGTGTTCCCACAGCCTCAATTCTTATCTTTGTCGCTTTGATGTTTGAAAGGAAGAACAGTTCCTTATCTCCTGTGGAGTTCTCAAAAGACACCTTTTCTTTTAAGAGTACCCATTCACTGTCAGCTTTTTCAGCCGCATAAACATTAACTATAATGAAGTTTCCGTTTATCGAATCCTGTCTCGGAACAAGATTTACGCCTGAAATAGTCTGCTCTGTTCCAAAGTCAATATCAACAAAGTAAGGAGGATTGTCGTGGCTTAAAACAGCGCCGTCCTTTGCCTCATACTTTGAATGCCAGTAGGTTTTTACGTTTCCGTCAAGTGCAAGCTGAATGGTCTGATTTCCCATTGTGGAGTTTACTCTTACATCCCAGTTTTTCCTTGAAAGGTAGGGAATGCCGTTTTTAGCTTCTCCTTCAAACGCCGCATCTTCCTTTGCAACTGTTCCGCCGGTAAGGAATTCAATTTCAGCCGCAGAGCCGAAATTGCTTATGCCTCCGGTTACTTCAATTTCGATTGCCTTCATCTTTTTGTTACCCCAGGTTGCTGATTCGGGCTTGTTTTTACTTGCATCGCTTACGAAGTTTGTAAAGGTGCCTATATAAATTCGTTCGAAATTAACACCGTCTTCGGATGCGTAAATGCTGTATCCCGTTATCGTTCCTGTTGCATTGTCTGTTCTGGGAGTGTATATCCAGCCTGATATATCCATTGCTTCGGGGAACTCAACTCTTATCTTATAGGGAGGTTCGTCCTTCGATACAATCTTTCCTTCTTCAGCTTTATAGGATGAATGCCAGTAGGTTTTTACGTTTCCGTCAAATGCTTTTGCAACTGCGTTTCCCTCTCCGTAAACACTTGTTACAGAATATTTCCAGCTGTCACTTGCAGGAATTTTTGTGCCGGAGAAAACAACATCTCCGCTTCCTGCCAAAGCTCCTGTTGCACCTGATGATGCAACGCCGTCTGCATAAAATTCGATTTCAGCCGCTGTGCCATAGCCGCCCACAGAGGAAGTAACTTCAATTTTCATTACCTTCATACTTGTCTTCGCAAAGAAATCCTCGTAAACGGTCTGCTCTTTTACAGCACCGGGTGTACGGTCGAATTTACCTGTATGAATTTTTGTAAAGTTTACACCGTCATTTGAAGCATAAAGGTTATATGTAAGAATTGTACCTGTGTCATTGTCGTGACGCATCAAATAGCGCCAGCCTGCGATTTCAACTGTTTTTCCGAAGTCAACAGTTAAGGTGTGAGGGCACTCATCCTTGCTTACAACCACTCCGCCTTCTGCCTTATAATTGGTGTGCCAGTAGGTAGTTTTTGCTCCGTCAAATGCCTTTGCTGCGGCATTTCCTTCACCGAAAGCACTTGATGCACTAATCTTCCAGGTACCGTCGTTTTTAAGGATGTTTTCGTTTTCTTTATTGTCGCCGTCCTTGAAGCTTTCGCCGTCTTTTACCGCTTCGCCGTCTGTTCCTTTAAGGAATTCTATTTCAGCCGCTGTGCCATAGCCGCCTCTTCCGTTTGTTATTTCAATTTTTATTGCCTTCATTGTGTATGCGCCCCAGGAAGCAACGGAGGGAGTGAAATCAGCTTTTGACTTTGTTGCATAGTCAAAGCCTCCTGTAAAAATCTTTGTATAGCTTTCTCCGTCCTTTGAAGCATAGATGTTATATGCCAAAACTGTTCCTGCCTCGTTGTCCTTACGGGGATGGTAGCGCCAGCCTGATACTTCCGTATCCTTGCCGAACTTAACTGTTATCACATAGGGGGCTTCGTCTTTGCTTAAAATTGTGCTGCCTTCCGCCTTATAGTTTGAGTGCCAGTTTGTTGCTAAATCACCGTCAAATGCCTTTTCAATGCTTGTTCCCATCTGGCTTGTTGCAGAAATTTCCCAGGAAGATTCAACGGGAATAACCTCTTCTGCCGCACTTACTGCCATACAAAGAGGCATAACCATAAGAAGGGATAAAATTATCGCAAATATTTTCTTCATTTTTCATTCCTCCTTTAGTTTAAGTGGGAAAGCACCGCATTTACAGTAGCTTCGGGTGCACCTTGCTTACTTACAGTATATATTCCGTTACCCATAGACTTAACTTCCCAGCCGTAGCAATCAGAAATTAAGGTTAAGGGAATTAAAAATCTTCCGTTTTCGTAAATAACGGGGTTTGTAAGAGACTTCATAGCACCGTTTACTCTTACTTCGTTTGAGCCTAAAACTGTGTAGGTAAATGTGTTGTTTATAATTTCTGTCTTTTCCTCATTTAAGTCATAGTGATAGGTGTAGAAGGTGTTATTGTTACTGTCATACTCTGTCTTGGAGTGACCGTATTCCATAATTTCGTTATACGCATCCTCGGGGATATAGAGTGTTCCGTTCATTTCAACGGGAGCAATTCTTATGTCTGATTCAAGAGTATATCTCTTTGTACCGCAGGCAATTAACTTGGGAGCACCTGCCTTAAGTACGGAGGTGGATGTTTCTTTAAGAGCTTTTCTGTCAGCATCGCTTAATGCTACCTGCTCAATTTCCGTAAAGAGATAGTTAAGCTTTCCGTAGGGAGCAACAGAGCCGTCGGAGTAGAAGTTTAAGTAATCACTTGATACATCAACGGAGTCTGACCATTTAAGTTCTAAATCAACTACGCCTGTTTCTCCGATTACACTTCTCGGAATTGCAAGCTGCATCATGTTACCCTTTATGGTGTAATTTACTGTTGCAACATTTGTTTTTGCATAAGCACCGTCGGCAAGCTTTGAAACTGCGCCCTTTTCAACTATATAGTCATAGCCTTCCCATCCGGTTACATAGTTTCTGTCGGCATTTAAGTAAAGTGTAAGGAAGTTTTCCGAGTCCTTTATGTCCTTTTCACACTCAACCATAAAGTAGATGTTGTCGTTGTCAAAGGTTGCCTTTGCACCCTTAATAGAGTTTACAACGGTTGTGGTATAGTGCCATTTTTCGCCGTTTCCTTTATATTTTCCGTAACCGTCGGCATCTCTTTCATAGTCCTGATATGCATTTACAAAATAAGGACCTACGCCATTCCACTGGGAAGCATCCCCTGCAAGGTCGATGGTTTTCATTCCTGAAGCAACGGGAGCTTTTCTTGCACCCTTGTATTTTCTCACAAGGTCGATTAACATATTTAAGTTATCGTCCTTTAAGGGGCCTCGGTTAGGCTCAAAGTCACGGCTGTTTTCATAGTCGCAGCAGTCTACAAAAGCATTTCTGTGTCTGCCATAGGTTTCATTTCTGACAGAATCCCACTCGTTCCAGCCGTCAATCATCATAAATTCGGGGTCTGCATCAAGTGCAAATGCCGCCTGCTCACGGAAGAAGTATGCTTCTCTCATACCTTTTTCTGTGTAGTCTTCGCCGAAGGCTTCGGAATATGCTCTACCCTTGCAGTATGGGTCGGAAAATACGCCAACCTCTGTCTGTCCGTAAACGGTGGACTGGTTGATACCAACGCCTACAACCACATATCCAACTCTGCCTGTTTCCGTATTTACGTCACGAAGTACTTGGGGGAAGTTTTCAAGCCACATCCACTCGTCGGGCTTTGCTTCGCCGTTTCTTGCACCCTGATACTTAACGTTGAACATAGAGTCAATTTCTTTAAAGAGCTTATCCTCTGTTTCTGTCTTCATTTCCTTTGAATAGTTTTCATAATCAATCCAGCCGTAAAGGAGAGGCTTTCCATCCTTATAGTACCAGATATCGGAATAGTCGTTTTCTACAAAGCAGGTGTAATACAGTGCCGAAACCGCTTTTGCGGCATTTAAGGGATGCACAGCGAGGTTGTTCATTGTAGAAATAGCGGGAGCCTTTAAGCCGGATTTTCTTGCATCACGAAATGCATTTGCAAGAACGTGTATCGTGTTCTGATATGTATGTCCGCCGTTGGAGTAGTCAAGGAAAATTGCATCTACGCCCGCAATCGCAAACATTTCTGCGTGCTTGCGGTATACCCAGTAATCAAGGGAATCGTAAAAGCCAAGTACGGGCTCGCCCCAGAAATATCTGCCCGATAAATCCCAGGCTTCGTGGAAGTAATCGTCCTTTGCTCCGGGATTATTTGCAATTATCTCAGGAATTACTCCTGCGTTTCTGTTTGCAGAATTGGCTCTCCAGTTCCAGTAAAGAATTCCTACTTCACGAAGTCCTTCCTTCACGTCGCCGGTTTCTTCATAGGTTGCAACTGCTCTTCCGAAATTGTCAACTCCCACCCAGGTATCTGCATAAAGGTCCTTTATGGGATAATTGTCAACCTTTTTTGAAGCGGTATCATTTACATAAGCCTCGGAAGAGAGCTTGATATCATAGCAATTTAAGAAGTTTATAAGACCGTTTCCGTACAAGCTGTAAAAATAAAGGTCGTGAGTGCCTGAAACTTCTTTAAGAGCAGTTTTTACTTCGATATCATACTCTTCTGTGGGCATAAAGGTAAGATTACCTATGATTTCACCGTTTTCCGGCGAATCAATCATTACAAGCCATGTATCACCGTTGTTTGAATCCGAAGCGTATAAACCGTTTTTAACGGTTATGGAGAGAGATTTCATTCCGGTTAAGTCAACGCCCTTAAAGCCGAACCAGTCACCTCTGTCCAGATTGTTGATTCTTGAAGGTCCTGCAGTAAAATCGCTACCGCTTTTAAGTGTAATTTCAGCAGGCGTCAAAACCTTCTCCGCTGCAAATGTGCCTACAACGGACAAAGCCAAAGTAAACACAAGCAAAGTAGCAAGTAGTTTTTTCATATTTATTTCCTCCTTAAATTATTCTATTATATAAAGTCGACCAGAGCAGTCGCTATATAAAAGCTTATCTTCATAAAAATCTATCATTTCCGCTTCTTCTTCCATTCCCATATCACGAAAATCTATAAATTCAATTTGTTTTTTGCTGTTTACATCAATAACACGGAGTGCAGGGAAATTTACTTTGTCCCCCGTAAAGCCTTCAACGGAATAAATTTTTCCGTTATTAAAGCATCCGCCCTGAATAAAGCGGTGATATTCCGTATCAAAATAATCCTTTATATCGTCCTTTTTAAGTACCGCTTTTTTAATTCCGTATTTTTCGTCTGTTTCGCCATCGGAAATTTTCGGCATATCAAAGGAAAAATATCTTGTGGTATTGCAATTATCTCTCATAACAAATCCGTAGTAGTTTTTGTTATCCCTGTCCACCACGAAATTGCCGTAAGGTCTTATGTCCTCTTTTTCTCCCGCGGATTTCCAGATTTCATCCTCCGTAAATCCGATTTCTATCATCCCGAGAAGGGTTGACTTAAAACCCTTAATATCTCTTTCGATTCTGTAAGCAAGGCAAACGCCCTTTAAGGGATTTTCGCTTCCTGCATAGTTGTTATATATATTGGTGTAAAGAATGGGAAATTCATCTTTTTCGTCGTAATATTCCCATCCGAAGGTAACGGCGTTACTGTGGGGTACTATCTCCTCTGCCCTGTCAAGACGAAAGGCTGAATATACCGGAAGCTCTTTCGGAGTTCCGCTCTTTTCATCAAGAAGCTTAAGGTCGTACACATGGCAATACCCTTTAGTATCAAAGCGGAAAAGAAAGTCCTTCCAGATGGCTCCGTCCTGCCCTCCGCAGATTTTTGCAATATGTCTTATTTCCATAAAAACACCTCTGACATTTTAAGCATAGTATAATTATATCATCCTCATAATTCTTTTTCAACAATAAATTTGTCTTTTTGTTATCATCTATAAATTTGTGCATATTTTTTATTGAAAACGCCTAAAAAAAGTGCTATACTAAAAAAAGCAAATAAGAAAGGGCTGATTTTTATGACTATCAGAATAGGTATTGCAGGCTACGGCAATTTAGGCAAAGGCGTTGAATGTGCCGTTATGCAAAATCCCGATATGACGCTTTACGGCGTGTTTTCAAGAAGAAATCCCGAAGCCGTTAAAACATTGACAAATGCACCGGTTTTTTCTATGGATGATATACTTTCCCACAAGGATAAAATTGACGTTTTGATCATCTGCGGCGGAAGTGCAACAGACCTGCCCGAGCAGACTCCTTATCTTGCAAAGCACTTTAATGTAATTGACAGCTTTGACAACCATGCAAACATTCCCGTTCACTTTGCAAATGTTGATGCAGCAGCAAAGGAGGGAAACACAGTTTCAATGATTTCCGTTGGCTGGGATCCCGGTATGTTTTCCCTTAACCGCTTATATGCAGAGGCAATTCTTCCTTCCGGTAAGGATTATACCTTCTGGGGCAAGGGTGTAAGCCAGGGACATTCCGATGCCGTAAGAAGAATTGACGGCGTAATTGATGCAAGACAGTATACAATTCCCGTTGATGATGCCTTAAAGGGTGCAAGAAGCGGTGAAAATCCCGAGCTTACGACAAGAGAAAAGCACGAAAGAGAAGTTTTTGTTGTGGCAGAAGATGGTGCCGACAAAGCAAAAATTGAAAACGAAATTAAAACAATGCCCAATTATTTCGAGCCCTATAACACCACCGTTCACTTTATAACAATGGAAGAAATGAAAAAGAATCATTCCACACTTCCCCACGGCGGATTTGTTATAAGAAGCGGAAAAACAGGGCTTTCCGAGGAAAACAATCAGATTATCGAATACAGCTTAAAGCTTGATTCCAATCCCGAGTTTACTTCTTCTGTTCTTGTTTGCTTTGCAAGAGCCGTTTATCGTATGAAGAGCGAAGGAATGAAGGGATGTAAAACCGTATTCGACGTACCTCCTTCCTATCTTTCACCCAAAACAAGCGAAGATATAATCGCTCACCTTTTATAATATCACCGAAAGCATTTTTTGTCTTTATCAAACAGTAAATAATTTTTTCACAATAGTAAAAAGGAGGAAATAAAATGATAAAACACGTTATCGTATGGACACTTAAGGAAATGTCCGATGAAGAAAAAATTAAAGTAAAAAACGGCATCAAGGAAAACCTTGAGGCGCTTAAGGGAAAGATTGACGGACTTTTGGAAATAACCGTTCACATAAACCCTCTCGCTTCTTCCAATGCTGACCTTTGCCTTGATTCCACCTTTGCCGATGAAGCGTCCTTAAAGGGCTATGCCGTTCATCCCGACCACGTTTATGTGGCAGATAACTTTGTAAGACCTTTCGTGGCTGTAAGAAGCTGTATTGACTACGAGATATAAAAGAAACAAAGCCTATTATAAAAAGCCGTCAGAATTAATTCTGACGGCTTTTTTGTTTGTGTGTTCGTACGTTTTGTGCGGGCCCCCGTTAATTTAAGTGCGGGCCCCCGTCCATTTAAGTGCGGGCCCCCGTCAATTCAGGTGCTGCCTTTTTGTCATTCTTCACCACCGCTGTCATTCTGAACGGAGCAAAGCGAAGTGAAGAATCTCTCGCCCACACACTTATTTAAGCTAAAACCCTTAAACAGAGATTCTTCGGCCACGGCGTTTTACAAAACGCCTAAAGCCCTCAGAATGACAGAAAGGCTGCTTTTTGCACATTCCGACCGTCTTACGTCTGACAGAAAGGCTGCTTTTTGCGCATTCCAACCGTCTTACGTCTGACAGAAGGACTGCTTTTTGCTCATTCCGACCATCTTACGTCTGACAGAAGGACTGCATTTTGCTCATTCCAACCGTCTTATGTCTGACAGAAAATCTGCTTTTTACCCCACCACAGC